>JAJDEL010000271.1 GCA_029259835.1 Planctomicrobium sp.
CGAGTTCGTGGGACACTGCGTCTCTCGCCTTAAGAATGTGCAAATTGGTCATCCGCTCGACCCCGAAAGTCAGATGGGACCGGTCGTCAACCCCAAGCAATGCGAGCGTGTTCTCGGTTACCTCGAAAAAGGGAAAGCGGATGGAGCGGAGTGCCTGCTGGAAGGTGGAGTTGCTGATGTGGAAGGTTACACAGGAAACTATGTGAAACCTGCTCTGCTAGCGGGAACTTTAGACAACGTCGCAGCTCGCGAAGAGATCTTTGGGCCGGTTGCCTATGTCTCTCCATTTGAGACGGAGGACGAAGCAATCCGCATGGCGAACAACACGGACTATGGACTCGCGAACAGCGTATGGACCTCTGACCTGGATCGTGCATCGCGCGTTGCTGAGTCGATGGTCGCAGGAAATAGCTGGATCAATGCTCACAACGTGTTTGCACACGGCGTCCCTTATGGCGGCGTGAACAAAAGTGGCATGGGGGGCGGCGTGTTGTCCCTTGAAACTCTCATGGACTATTACCGCAGCACTTCGATTGTCCGACCGCTGCCAAGCGAATAAACCTCTCTTCAACAGCAATTAAGCGACGGGATGTGTTACGGCAGTTCGACGTCTGCCGTAGCACGCTCATCGATGCGTGCCACCCCGCTTAGGTTCAATCAGAGAGTTGTATTCATGAGCAAAGTCCGTCCGATAATTCATCCGCGTGATGAGATCATGCAGACGATGGATCGAATTTATCGGTACCGCATGACGACGACATCGGGTGGGAACCTGTCGATTCGTGATGAAGCAGGCGACATCTGGATTTCACCCGCGCGTGTCGACAAAGGAAATCTGACCCGGAACGACATTGTTTGTGTGAGAACTGATGGTTCGGTCGATGGACGGCATCCGCCGTCATCAGAATTTCCCTTTCATAAGTCAACATACGCAGTCCGTCCCGACATCCGCGCGATTGTGCATGCTCATCCAGTCGCATTAGTTGCCTTTAGCATCTGCCGAGAAACGCCACGCACGGACCTCTTTCATCAGGCGCATTCAGTGGCTGGCAAGGTCGGTTTCGCTCCTTATGCCTGTCCGGGAAGCGAACAACTCGGCAGTCATATCGCAAACACATTCGCGCAGGGCTGTGACAGTGTGATTCTTGAAAACCATGGCGTTGTCGTGGGTGGTGAATCTTTGCCGCACGCATTTCAACGGTTTGAAGCTTTTGAGTTCGTCGGGAAGACCCTCATCAAAGCGAAGCAACTGGGCAAGGTGATTTATCTCAACGATCAGCAACTCGATCAAGCAGCGCAGCGAAGCGTCGATTTCGTTTCTTACGAACCACCGACAGCCACGGCGACAGAGCGAGAATTGCGGCGGCAACTTTGCGACTTCGTTCGTCGCGGCTGTCGTCAACGTTTACTCATCAGTACAGAAGGAAGTTTCTCCGCGAGAGTGAATGAAGAATCGTTTTTGATAACACCAACGCATCAGGACCGCGAATTACTCACCCCGCAAGACTTCGTCCTGGTCAAAGGCAACGAACGTGAAGCATGCAAACACGCCAGCCGCGCAGCGAAAGCTCATCAGGCGATTTACAACAAACATCCCGGTGTGCAGGCGATTGTTTTTGCACATCCCGTGAACGCCACAGCCTTCAGCGTGACGGATTCGGTCTTTGATGTCCGAACAATCCCCGAGAGTTACGTTTTCCTGCGAGACGTCAAGCGTGTCCCTTACGGAGTTCAATACCAAAGCGATGGTCAGATCGCGAACTATGTTTCCACTGCAAATCCCACCGCAATTTTGGAAAACGATGGGGTGATCGTCACCGGGCGAGACGTCCTTGACACCTTTGATCGCCTTGAAGTGCTTGAATCAACAGCAGAAGCGGTCATCAATGCCCGTTCGGTGGGGACATTATCCACGATGCCAGACGCGGTGATCGATGAGTTGCGCTCCGCATTCAACCTCGATTAACGAGAGTCTCCACCTACACTAACTTCAAACGTCACTGAGTGTGCCGGTGCTGTCGGCGAATTTGTCGGTTTGGACGCCAAGACGCTGAAGCATGGTCACAAAGAGATTCGACAGGCGGATGTCTTCGTGAGTGACTTCTTTCTGCCAGGGTTCACGACCACCACTCCACGGACCACCGGCTGGATTGTCGCCTGAATAGTTGAGGTACTGACCATGCTTGAATCCCATGTTCTTGCCGCCAATCAAAATCAACGGGTAGTTACGGGAGAGATGAAAGGCACTCGATGCGGACCCAAACAGGAGCACAGTATTGTCCAGCATGTTGCCGTTCTCACCCTCTTCAGGCGTTGCCTGGAGTTTGCTGGCGAAGCGTCCAAGTTCTTCGCTCAGGAATCGGCAGTACGTCCCAAAATTTTTCCAGCCGCCAGGTTCCTTCGTGTTGTGTGAGAGTTGGTGAGTCAGATTGAAACCAACAGCCCGAGCCAGATAGTCACTGATGCCGACACCGTTTTCCCGTCCGATCTGATATGTCGCGACTCGCGTGGAATCGGTCTTAAATGCGAGGTAGATCAGTTCAAACATCGTTTGAAGATACACACGAGGATCTTCGGGTGTAATATCGAGTTTCAGATGATCCACGTCGACTTTGGGGAGTGGAATGTTCATCCACCGCTTCGCCTTTTCGACTTTGATCTCGGTTTCGCGAACTGACTGGAGATACTCATCCAGCGATTTCTGATCGCGAGTGGATAGCCTCTTCCGCAATGAACTTGCATCGGAGAGGAGATCATCTAACGCACTTTGGCTAATCGCCAGACGACGTGCCGCGTTGTCATCACTCTTCACAAACAACATGTCGAAAATTCTCTTCGGTCGGTGCTCGGCCGGGATCGCCCGACCACTTCGATTGAACGAGGCTGTATGCGTACCGCGCGGTGTCCCGGTGCCTCCGTCAGTCGACACGACGAGCGATGAAAAACGCGTTTGATCTCCGACATGAGCTGAAAACTCTTGATCAAGGGAGATCGAGTTTCTGTATTCTCCTGAAGGTCCGGTCGGAGCCCCGGTGAGAAACTGATCAGCGTTCGAATGTCCATGAATGCTGCGTGCAGAAGGATGAGACAAACCAGACAATACCGTTAAATTATCGCGTAATGGTTCCAGCGGTTCCAAGCATTTCGTGAATGTGAAATCGTTTCCACTTCCATGAGGAAACCAGGACCAGTCCTTGTGGGCCGGATCCTCCGCAAGCGGCATTGGCACTCCGTCTGGCATGTAAAAGCAGGCGAGTCGTTTCAGTTTGGCGGTCTGTTCGGTGGCGCTGGCAAACCTGGTCAAGGATTCAAACCAAGGCAGAGCGAGAGCGACTCCGGAACCACGAAGGAATTTCCGACGGTCGAGAGATCCGAGATTTGTATTCATAACGGCAATCCTTATTGAAATTGTTGACGGACACCAATGATGATGTTGTCGTCTGTTCCTTATCGGTTGAATTCCTACCTCGACTGAAACAGGTCACTCGTGACAATCATCGTGACCATGGTAGCAAGTCCATCTCCCTGCTTGCGAAGATCGGCAGTCATCTGGTCAACACTTGAGCGATCACCAAATGTCAACGGTCTTCCGATGGCGTATGTCGTCAGTTTATGAACCATCGCACGTGCGAATTGGTCCTGTCGGTTTTCTAGCAGAAACCGTTTCAGTCCGTCCATGCCAGCAAGTTTTTGCCGATTGAACAGGAAGCTGGACGCATCGACTGGTTTCCCTTGTATCTGAGTTCGCCAGCTTCCCACGGCATCAAAGTTTTCAAAAGCAATTCCCCAGGGGTCGATCTTAGCGTGACAGGACATACAGGCCGCGTGGTTTCGGTGATTTTCAATGCGTTGTTTCAGAGTGAGCTTTGCAATCTCCGGATCAGCAAGGTCGATCTCAGGGACAGCCGGTGGTGGCGGTGGCGGAGGATCGTTCAGCAGATTTTCAAGCATCCAGATGCCGCGTTTGAGAGGATGCGAATCCTTGCCGTCCGAATTCATCGCCAGTAGACCGGCTTGAGTCAGCAAACCACCTCGCTTGTGCTCGGGCTCAAGCTTCACTCGGCGAAATTGATTTCCATACACGTCGCTCAGTCCATAGTGTCTGGCGAGTCGCTCATTTGCCATCGTGTAATCGGCGTGGATAAAATCTAACACGCTATCATTCTTCTGCAAAACTTCATGGAAGAAGGCGATTGGTTCTTCCTGCATCGCCTCTTTCAAAGAGCTGTCAAATCGAGGATATGCTTTTCGGTCGAGTTTCAGATAATCAAGCAACTGCATGCCCAGCCATTGCCGCACAAAGTGTTTGGAAAAACGGCGAGACCGCGGATCGGCCAACATCCGCTGGACCTGTTTGGTCAAAACATCGCGATTGCTCAACTGCCCCTTCGCCGCGAGTGTCAATAGTTCGTCGTCAGGTGTACTGCACCAAAGGAACATCGACAGACGTGTTGCCAGCTCGAAGTCAGGCAGGCGCTCAACGTTTGCTTTTTCGTCTGCTTGAGTCGTCTGCTCGGACCGAACGAGATAAAGGAATTGCGGCGATGAAAGCACAGTCGCCAGGACTTCGATCATCGCTTCCTGGAAATCATCGGACTCAGTGCGAATGCTCGTGAACAATGTCAGCTTCTGATCAACTTCAGCAGCAGTCACAGGTCGCCGCCAGGCATGAGAGAGAAAGTTCGTCAACACTTTCCGCGCATAGATTCTTTCTTCAGATCTGTTATCACTGTCAATAAAAATGCGAGTGTGCGAGTCCGGGGGCCATTGATCGTAAACAGGTGCCGTAATTTCCACGTGATCAATCTGAATGTCACCTTGAGAGACCGAGCTGTTCACAAGCTTCACGTACTCAGAAGGGTTTGGGAGATCTCCCATTTTTGTTGTTTTGCGAAATGAATTGCGAGGGTAGATTTCGCTTAACGGAATCTCCCACTGATAGAATTTCGGTTGGTCCGGAGTCGCATCGATCGCAATATCCTTGTCGCTGATTCTTACGGAAGCCTGCGAGTCGTTACTTGCCTGCCAACCGAATTCCAGTTGCAAACTGGGGATGCGGTTCTCCTCAACTGATGTTCGTGACGCCCGGACGCGAACGCGAAGCTTCCCCATATCAGGGATCGTATCGCCAAGTTCAACGATCAGCTTTTGTTTCGGCGGGATAATGGCAACGTGCTGAGAAACTGCAGGAACCTCCGGTCGGGTCGTTGTTGGTGCCCATGCGTACTTTGCGCCTCCGTAATTCCAAGAGACTCTCGCCGTTTGGCCTGTCATCAAATTCTTGTAGTGAACATTGTTGTGCCTGACTCGAAATTTAGCCGCCTGCTGTTCCAGGTCTTGCTTCAGTTTTTCAGGGTCGTCTTTGCCCTTCTGCCTGATCTTTTCAAGCTGTTCGTCTTGTTTTGCCCACTCAGCGGTCGCTGCGGCCTTCATTTGTACGGTCCAGTAAATCAACGCCGGTCGCTCACCTTGCACAGTAGCTTTCTTCAAGGCGTTGCGGCTTAGCTCTCGGTAATACGCGAACTGGATCGCCGACATATTCAGTAATTCGGAACTGTTTTGGAAACCGTCTTCTGAGGTGGACTCGGGCGGTAAGTCTCCAGCGAAATCATACGGAAGCCCCAGCAAATCTTGCAGCGCGTAGTTGTATTCATAACGTGTCATACGACGGAATGACGAATGGCCCTGTTCAGCGCGACGCACTGTCGATGCAACTTGAATCTCTGAGGACAACCACTCGACGACTGCGCTGCGATCTTTGTCCGCAAGCTTAACTTCGTCTGCGGGAGGCATTTCGCCGTTGCTCAACACAGCAAAAACTTCGAGCCACCAGTCCACGTCGTCGCCGTGCAGGAGATCGGGATTCAACGTATCGATCCGGATATTCCCCTCCTGTGTCTCTGGTCCATGACACTGAACACAGGCTCTCTTCAGAATTGGCTCAATCTCATCGTTAAAGGTCGCGAGTTGCGGCTGGGGAGTTTCTGTTCCGACAGAATGAAATTGTTGTTTCCGATAACTCGATCTAAGCGCGCCCGCTGCTTTCAGTTCTTCGAGTGTCGGGAGAGAGGAGTCACCTACGATGGATTCAGACTTTGAACCACTATCGTTCTGCCCCACCGCCAGACCACACGTTGCGCATATCAAGGTGACGAGGCAAATGACACGTCGACTTTCTCTTGCTTCAATCATTTCAGCTTCAGGTTCTCAGGGTTGACGGACCGAATCAGTGTAGCAAGTTGAATTTGGTCAAGCACAACTTTCACCCGTTTGTTCAAATTTTTGATCTCCCTACCGTGCTGATCATGCAGATGAGAATATGCTAAGCATTCTCAGAGTGGCATTACTCAAGCGGCAGGAAGGTTAACGTGCCCTCCAGCATGTCCGGGACGATCAACTGATTATTCTTGCGATCAAAGAAGAAGTCTGCGGCTGTGGTAAATTTTTCGGACAGGACGGTTGTTTTCATTGTCTTACGGTCAAATTTCCACACTTTGCCCAGCGGCCAACTCGAAACGTAGATCACATCCTCGCCAAACTCGACGGCATCGGCCCCTCGCATGCCTGTGGCAAGAATTTTGAATGTCTCGCCATCATACGAAACAATGTTGCCTGGGAAAAAATCGCCCATCACAAGGACTTCCTTGTCAGCGGTGCCGATCACTGTCACTCCGTTCGGGGCAAGCAGTAATTTGTTGCCAGCAGGGACTGCAAGTTTGATTTCGCCATCCA
>JAJDEL010000272.1 GCA_029259835.1 Planctomicrobium sp.
GGTTGATCGGATTGAGGATCGTCCGGCGATGGCGAAGGATCGTGACTTTCGACACGGGATCGTTTCGAAAGAAAGACAAGCAAGCCGATCCCGAGAGTGAGAAAAGGGATGCGAGGCATTCCAGGCATCATTGCCAGGAAAAAAAGAATCCCGGATCCAATCCACAACGGTCTTTTATTTTGGAAGAGTTGTGTTTCTAGTTCTTCACTGAGTGTATTCTCAGTGTTGGATTTTGTGACGAGGATACCAGCAGTGACGGCGATAATCAGAGCCGGAATTTGGGAGATCAGCCCATCACCGACTGTCAAGACTGAATAGCGTGTGAGCGACCCCAGGATGGTCATGCCGTGCGTCATGCCGATAATCATTCCGCCAACAAGGTTGATCGCGGTAATGATCATTCCAGCGATCGCATCGCCACGCACAAACTTGCTTGCCCCATCCATTGAGCCGTAGAATTCTGTTTCTTGCGCGAGATGGTCGCGGCGGACCTTCGCGACTTTCTCATCAATCGCACCGGCATTTAGCTCAGCATCGATTGCCATCTGCTTGCCAGGCAGTGCGTCGAGTGTGAAGCGCGCGGAAACTTCTGAAATACGGCCGGCACCTTTCGTAATCACCACAAATTGGATGACAACCAATATTAGAAAGATCACGAGACCAACAACGAGATCGCCACCGATGACGAAGTCCCCGAAGGCTTCAACGAGTTTTCCGGCATTTGCATTCAGAAGAATCGACCGCGTCGTCGCGACATTCAATGAGAGTCTGTAGAGCGTGAGCAGCAATAGGATTGTCGGGAAAACGGAAAGATCCAATGCACGCTTTGCGCCCATCGTGACGAGCAGCAAGATGATCGTCAGGCTCAAGTTCCCTGCTAGGAGCATGTCCAACATGAATCCCGGAAGAGGGATGAGCATAATCACGAGGATGCCCAGAATTCCCAATGGAAGCAACGTCTCACCTGATGGAAACCATCCGGTGCGTTGCGCGTCATGTTGTGTATTGGGTTGAGTCATGTCTTCGATGTTGGAAGCAGCCGGACTGATTGTTTTTGCCTAAAGTTCAGGTGCAAGGTCGCTATCCAAAGCTCAAACTGAGGGCGCGGATGATCAGGTTCCAGCCGTCAACAAGTATGAAAAGCAAAAGTTTGCACGGAGTTGAGATCACGACCGGCGGCATCATCATCATTCCCAGAGCCATCAAAATGACAGAGATCACAAGGTCAATCAGCACAAACGGCAAGTAAATGCAGAACCCCATGATGAACGACGTTTTCAGTTCGCTGATAATGAAGGCTGGGATGAGAACGTGCATCGAGATCGATTCCGGAGAGGTGATCGGTCCCATCTCGCCGAGTTCGAGAAGCAGCATGATGTCCTGCTTCCGCGTTTGTGAAATCATAAAACTCTTCAGTGCCGCCGTTCCGTGATGCACGGCTTCAGCGCTGCTGATTTCTTCTCTCAGATAGGGGCGGACTGCATCTTCTTCAATCGCCGAAAACGTTGGGGCCATCACGAACATTGTGAGAAACAATGAGAGGCCGATGATCACTTGCGTCGGCGGAATCTCTTGTGTCGACAGCGCACGCCGGACAAATGAAAGTACAATGACAATACGCGTGAAGGCGGTCATTGTGACGAGCATCGAGGATATAAATGCCAGCCCACCAAGAAAAATCGCAACTTTAATTTGCGGCGATAGTTCCTGGTATGTCGTTGTGTTGACGATCTCTGTGATAAGTTCGGGATTGTCGAAGCCCATGTTAGCCTGCCTCCGAGATCAAGATCGCCGCTGACTGATTCATTGATTCAGCTGTCTCGGCGGATTCCTCGCCAAGGTCAGCATTCATACCCCAATTCGGGACTAGCGTCGTTGATTTCACTCCGGTGAGGTCTGTCGAGACCAGGAATCTCTCTCCGCCCACGGCGACTATATGCAATCGTGCACGTTGATCAACAACCAGCGTTTCAAGAAGTCTCAGTTCTCGTGAAGTTTGTAAAGTTGGTAACCGTACTTGTTTGCCACGCAGGAAAAACGTCGCAATCCCGGCGAGAAACAAAACAACAACAGTCCACTTCACAAGAACCCAAACGTCAAAGTTCATTGGCTCTGCGAAAGCAAGTGAAGAGGTCACGTCCTTGCCGTCAAAGAAGTCTGCTGACACTTTGCCAGGTTTGAATTTCGTATTCGCTGCTTTGCTTTTCGTGAGATTCAGTCTGTTTGGTATGCCAACGTTGTTTTCATCAGGCAGCAACTCACTGTCCATCCAAACGATGCCAGGTAAATGAAAGGCATCCAGTTTCGTCCCGTACCAGAGTTCAAGTTGAAGTTTGTCCAGATCAAGCATTTCCGTTCCAGCGAATTCCGGGCGAACATCCTCTGCAAAGGATTTCGAAAAATCCGTTCCGCATAAGACAATGAATATCAGGAGTAATTGTGGAAATGCCTTGAACATTTGACGATGACTTACGGCTGCTCAGGATGGTTTGAAGGGGCGGTACGTAGTTGTTTTCAATGAAGTTCGGATGAAATCAGCCGCAAGGCCTTAGCCACGGTTCTGAACTCGGATATCGCACAACAGGGGCGAACGCCTCAAAGGTTGATCTCAATGATTTCAAACTGTACAACATATTGGGCGTTACGTGGCTGGCTCTCCGAGAGCATCTTCGTCTTCAAGATGTGTGATTCTCACCGCATAGCGATCTTCGATCACTACAACTTCACCACGCGCAATTCTCACGCCTTGGGCCATGATGTCGACGGCTTCACTGACATTGCGGTTCAATTCCACAACTACAGATTCACCAAGTTGAAGGAGTTCGCCAATCGGCATTTCAACGCGACCCAGTTCTACAGAGACGGTGACGTTGACATCATAAAATCGCTGGAGTGGCAGCTTCTTCCCGGATGGGGACGAAGCCGCCGCCGCTGGGAATTCCACAGCATAGGCCGTTTGTTTGTCCTTGTTTTCTTCTTGATCCTGAACCGGATCTTCACTGCCTGGAGTTTCCGCCATACTGACATCCTTGTCTGAAATGATCTGTCACAATAATTTCGAAGGTCGTAGGGCAGGCTCCCGCCTACCTTCCTTCAATTGCTGATTCGCCATGTTGATGTGTTCACCGTGACAAAGGTCATCGAACCGTGTCCAGACAGGTTGGAAACCTGTCATACGCTCTGCCCGAGACCTCTGGTTTTAATCATTAATCATCTGTATGACTTGCATGCCAACCCGTGTACCGATCGTCACTGGATTCACTTTCCATTTTGCTTGTTCATCAACGAACGCCGTAAGTGGTTTGTAAACCGACTGGTTCAGTTTAAGTACATCGCCGACACCGAGTGCTGCCGCGTCGGACATTCTGATGTCTGCGGTTCCTAACTCAATTACGATTTCCGCCGGAATTTTCTCCGCTAGCGGGATCATTGAACTTGCAACATCGTGCAGCCTGATTGTGGAGGCTCCAAACTCCTGGACAATCAAATCTTCAATCGGATGCTTCGGCATCAGCCAATACAGTGTCTCTTCTCCGTACTGAGTCGTCAGTTGTATTTCGGCGACCAGCAAGTCTGTTCCTGGTGAAAATAAACGTGAACGATTTGGTCTTTGAATGTATTCAATCACGCGGGACGGAATCGTCTTCGCACCAGGCCAGCTTTCACTGATCGCATCTGCAATGTTTTCGATCAAAATTTCAAGAATCGACATCTCCCCAGGTGACAACGGACTCTCTTCCGGCCAATCATCTCCCTGGATATTCAGAACAGCTTCAACCAGGACACGACTCAATCGATCAGACATCACGATCAGTGTTGAATCATCATTCGAACCGACCGAGAGTTGAGCACCGATGCTCTTCTCCGGAATATTCATAAATGCTCGGCGTTCCATAGCCGGTTCAATACGATACGGCTTGAGTCCGAATTCAGAAGAGATCAACGTTCCCCAACGTTCTTGTGTCAGGGCACAAATCTCGGCGTGCCATTGACGTAACGTTCGGCTAGCACTCACGTCGGGGCGGCGAGGTGCCTGAAAGTCTAGTCGTTCAAACATGCCTGTCCTGGCTTCTGAATTACTGGACATTGAATTCTTCAAACAGAATGTCATAGATGCGATCACGACCGTCTGAAAACAAAGCTGTGTTGAAGTAGTTTCGAATCTCGCGGCGAAGCATATTCTGCCCCGCTTTGCCTCGGATTTCGTCGAGCGTTTTGTCTGAAAGGTGACTCAGCAGCCAGTTGCGAAGAATCAATTGCTTGCTCTCCAGCAACTCTTCAATCTTCGTCTGATCTTCCTTCTCGATTTGCAGCGACATCTTCAATCGCAAGTAACGATTCATTCGTCCTTCATCGAGATTAACCGTCACTTCTCCGAAGGGGACATACGTCATCCCGTTACTGAGAGAATCTTCGACGACCGGTTGTTGTTCCGACTTTTCACTTGATTCCGATGCAAAAACATCTGGAAGCAGAAACGGGACAGCAACACCTGCGACCGCCGCGACTGCAAATAATCCGAGAGCGCCCAGCAATCCAAATTTGGATTTCTGAGGGGTTTCTACTTCATCTGTTTCATTCGTTTGATCCGCCATAGCACTTTTCTTTGTCATACTGTTCAGTGAACGTTCGCCCCCAGATTGATGAGGGACGAAACGACTTGTGAAGCGAGTGGACGAACACGCACCGCCTGATGGATGTATCGATCAGGCAAGGTTTTGCGGTTAGGTAAATCGTTCACCAATTCTGTTTCGGCCACTCGAAGAGAATTTCCTCGCGACCCAGCGTGAAATTACGCACGGCCTTGGTGTTTCGAACATAGTACTACATTGGTGACGGCAGGAAAGATGTTCCGCATGTGACGGAATGGTCTTCCTTTTTGCAATGAAAAAGTACATGGCTCATGAAAGGTAGGCAAACGCTACAAGTGCTTTTGTCGTCATGCTTTTACGATGTCAGAGGAGCATGGCTTGCAACGAAACCAGCTTCTGGCACGGGCTGTGCATATTCAATTCAGTTCTCGATCGAATGAAAAGGATTTCACAAATGCTCAATGGAGTTTATGGAGTTGCGGCGACCATGGATGGTGCCTCGCTCCAACACGAAATGATTGCCAGGAATCTGGCTCATGTTCAGATGCCGGGATACCGTCGTGCTCACTTGATTCAGGGAACTTTTCACGACAGCTTACAAGAAGATCTTGATGTATTAGATCCAGATTTGGAGATTGGAAATCAGGGAGTCAAAGCGTCCGTGGACTTCACTGACGGAGACATTGAACGAACCGGAGACCAGTTCGATGTCGCTATTCACGGTAAAGGTTTTTTCGTGGTTGGGGAAGGAGACGCTCCTCTGTATACACGGAATGGCTCGTTCACTCTTGATCCATCTGGAACTTTAGTCACGAGAGATGGGCGCACTGTTCAGGGAAAAAATGGACCGATTAAGATCGGGGCAGAGATTATCCCCTCAGAGATTAATATTGATAGCACCGGTCGAGTCGCCGTCGGTGAGACGGAAATTGGGCGGCTCAAAATTGTTGACTTCGAGGAGAAGGAGAAACTCGTTCAGGTTGGAACGACGCTCTTTCAGGACAATGATCGATCCGCAACAGATCTCAACGACGCACACATTTCGCAAGGATTTCTGGAACGATCAAACGTTCATCCAGTTCAGGAACTGGTCGATATGATCGCCGTCCAACGTCGCTACGACTCTGCTTCGAAGACATTACGAGCATTGATGAGAATTCTCGAACAACGAATCAATCTTCAGGGAGGAAGATAAACATGCTACGTGGACTTTACACCAGCGCGACCGGAATGAAAGCCCAGGAACTGCTTCTGGATAACACGGCGAACAACCTCGCGAACGTCAACACGACCGGCTTCAAAAGAAGTCATCTGAACTTCGCCGATCTCCTCTACACAACGCTTGAACAGCCTGGAACGGAAGTTGCCGCCGGACAGGTTTCTCCAACAGGTTTGCAAATTGGTTCAGGTGTTCGCGCGAATGGAACAACAAAAGTCTTCACACCGGGAACTCTCGAACAAACTGGAAATTCCCTTGATGTTGCGATTGAAGGAGACGGGTTTCTCAAAGTTCAACTCCCTAACGGAGAGCAACGATACACCCGCGATGGTGCGCTACGGCTTGACGACACCGGCCGGCTTGTGACTTCGAGTGGTTACCTCCTCGATTCAGGAATTACTGTTCAAGACGGAATCAGTATTTCGAAATTGAATATCGGTGAAGATGGAACGGTCAGCGGCGTTTTGGAAGGATCACCGCAATCGTCAGTTCAGCTCGGACAAATTCAACTTGCTCGATTTCTCAACGCGGCAGGACTATCGAGTGAAGGGGGCAATCTCTTCGCGGCGACTCCTGCTTCTGGAAATGAAGTCCTCAGCAATCCCGGCGTGAATGGAGTCGGAATTCTCCGGCAGGGGTTCCTGGAAGGTTCGAATGTGGAAGTTGTCACAGAATTGATTTCTTTGATCTCCGCACAACGAGCCTACGAAATCAATTCTAGAGCAATTCGAGCCGGCGACGAAATGCTTTCCACAACCGCTGATATCGTTCGGTAATCAGATACGTAGAAACAGACCTGAAACGGTTTTCCGATATCTTCCGTTCGGGTGCTCGCACCTGATCTGAGCAATGGCCGGTATCAGAACCGAGGCTAGCGCCCTGCGGCTGATACCGACCGAATCCAATCAGGAAAATGTTGCAGGACAATTTCCGCGCTCATATTATATAAATAATCTGGACAATTCATGTCGAATTTATATTTCAAACATTGGTTCCATTTCGGTCGTTCTTTGACAATCTTTGCCTTGCTTTGTTGCTTGCATTATGCAACGACGACAGAGGCGCAGCGCGTCATGATTCAACTCCGACCGAAAGTGACGACCGACCAGTCTCAGGTGACTCTTGCAGACGTTGCTGCGATTCGTACATCGGAGCCACACGTAGAACGCAAACTCGCTGCAGTCGATTTGTGTGATTTCAAACAAGGGGAAACGTGCGTTGTGTCGCAGCAATTAATTCGTCTTCGACTCGCGCTGGCAGGTTTTCCTGTTGAACAGATTCAGCTTGTTGGATCAAAGGAAGTCGTTGTTCAGCTTGGAGTTGAAGGAAAATCCTCACACTGGTCTGTGCAAGATGCAATCGCACTCGAAGTCGCGAAGCGTATTGACCGACCGGTCGATGAAATTCGTGTGACGCTGCTACGTCCGCTCAGTTCGGTTTTCGGCGACGATGGACGGGCTGGTTTACAATCGCGGCCTGAAATCAGACTGGCAGAAGGACCACTCGCTGGGAGACGCTCGGTGGAAGTCCGTTTCTTTAATGAACAGGAAATCTATGAGACACGATCCATTCAGGTCGAAATTTCAATTCAGCAAGAAGAATTGCGGATGACAAAACCCCTTGGGCGCGGTGGTCTTCTTTCACCTCAGAACATGAATAGTCATGTCCGATTTCAGAGAACAATCTCCGTATCGCTTCCGTTCTCAGAGATCGTCGGACGGCGGGTACGACGTTCCATGCAAATTGGAGAGAAAGTCAAAGCAGCCGACCTGTTGCCTGTCGAATCAAATGATGCAAAAGAGATCGTTGTCCGGCAACGAAATGCGATTCGTCTGATTGCCCGTCGAGGACAATTGGAGTTTATCGTTCCTAGAGCAGAAGCAATGCAAAATGGCAGAATTGGCCAAGTGATTCGAGTCAAAAATTTGCAATCAAACCGCATTGTCAATGCCCGGTTAATCAGTGCTGACGAAGCAGTTGTGGATCTTCCTTAATAGATTTAACTGCGGTCTCGAAAAATACAGGGAGAAAGAATGAAGTCTTTGCAAAAAAAAATCATGTTCGCAGTGATTGTCTTCATTGCCAGTGGTAGTCAGTCGGTGTATTCAGAGTCAATCTGGTCGAAGCGAACTGAGGGGCACTCTCTGTTGTTCTTTGACACACGCGCTCGGAGTGTTGGAGACCTGGTCACGATCGTGATTTCACAACAAACCGATGTTGATAACAGTGAAGACCGAGCCATGAATAAATCAACAAAGACCGGAACTGTTGTTGATCTCGACACGGAAGCCGGAGGGGGCTTTGGAACTCAAGGAGCTAATGCGGCTCTTGATTTCGGGTCGACATCGAATCGCGAATTCGATGGTGGTTCCAACTATCGGAGCGAACAAGGATTCACTGATCGAGTGACAGCAACCGTAATCGAGGTTCTGCCGAACGGAAATCTTGTTCTTGCAGGGCAGCGAAATGTTCAGGTTGCAGGTGATGTCCGCAGTCTCGTGATCTCAGGGACAATTCGATCCATTGATCTCACTCCGCAGAACACTGTCAATTCTCGTTTCATCTCAGATTTTCAAATGACCTACGAAGGCGCCGGTCCGGAACAAGCATTCGCCAGACAAGGTTGGCTGGGAAGACGCGTGAATCACTGGTGGCCCTTTTAATGGGCAAGGGGTATAGAGCTGTTTGAGTGGCACAGGCTACTCACGTGGGGCAGACATTCTTGTCTGACTGGAGTAGAGGTGATGTTTTTTGAACAGGCAGTGATGTCTGTTCTCCTTTTTGGTACAGAAAACAATTCCAGAGGCTGTCATGTTTCGTCGAAATTGCACTTTTGTTGTCGCTTTGATTCTAGTGCTGCTGAGCATATCCGCTATTCATGCGGATGTACGCATCAGTGACATTTCAACGATTTCAGGTGTCCGTAAGAATCAAATAGTGGGGATGGGACTTGTCACCGGACTCAATGGGACTGGCGGAAAAAGCCCTGTCACGAGGCGATTTGCACTCAATATGCTGCAACGCTTCGGAGTACGCTCAGACCCTGACTTGCGAGCGAGGATTGAGCAGGACACTTCGCAAAAGACTGACAATATCTCAGTTGTCACAGTGACTGCCGATCTCGGCAGTTTCGCCAAGGAAGGCTCTCGAATTGATGTGATCGTCTCTGCTTTTGATGACGCGCAAAGCCTGCAAGGAGGGCAACTTATCATGACTCCGCTTTTCGGAGCAGATGGGCAAGTCTATGCCGTTGCTTCTGGTCCGGTTTCGATTGGTGGGTTCAGCTTCGGCGGAACAGCATCGAAGGTTCAAAAGAATCATCCGACATCTGGAAGAATTCCTAATGGAGCGACAATCGAGCTTGAAACAAACACAAGGCTGGGACTTGAGGGAATCGTTCGGTTCCTTCTCACTTCAGCGAGCTACGAAACTGCACGCCGAACTGCATCGGCAATCAATGCGGAGTTCCCTCAGTCAGCGATAGCCATCGATGCGACGACGATTGATGTCATCGTCCCGTTTGCACTTCATGCAACAGTGAACGATTTCGTTGCCCGGATTGGGAGCTTGACCGTGATCCCTGATGTCCCGGCTCGTGTCGTGATCAACGAACGGACCGGGACGGTCGTGGTTGGAGAGCATGTACAACTCTCACGAGTACTCATAACACACGCGAATCTGGTTGTTTCCACTGTAGAGACCCCGTTAGTTTCGCAGCCTGCACCATTTAGCGAAGGGGAAACGGTTGTTGTGCCGAGAACGGAGATACTGGTTGAAGAAGATGACAGTCCGGTCTCCATTATTGAACCAACGACAACAGTTGGCGAGCTGGCGCAGGCACTTAACGCCTTAGGCGTCGCCCCGCGCGATTTAAGCTCGATATTCCAACTGTTAAAAGAGTCAGGTGCTCTACACGCGGAACTGGAATTCAAATAACGCATAACATCTCGTTCCTAAGCGGAGCTTG
>JAJDEL010000273.1 GCA_029259835.1 Planctomicrobium sp.
TGCTTGATTCGCGCAGAGAACCAATTCTCTTGTTTTTATGTTTTATTGTATGATGTGACCCAGCGAAAAAAAAACGACGCTCAGGCGAAGCAGGCTGCCATCGCAGCAAGTCAAATTCGCATGCTGACTCCCAGGGAGAACGACGTCCTTTACGAAATCGTTGCAGGGCATCCGAATAAGAACATTGCTGCCAATTTGGGAATTAGCGAAAAAACCGTTGAGAAGCATCGTTCGAACCTGATGAGAAAAATGGAATTGCGGAGTGTTGCCGAACTCGTCCGACTTTCGTTGCTTGCGGATTCAGCAATATCGGAAAAGACTGAGTCAAAAAAGTGAAATAAGAGTTGAGCATTAGGGGCCTTTACATATACTCTATTCCAACAATCAATCGGGTAGGACTCGTAGTTTATTCTTTTTTCGTCAGGAGGTAGAAGTTGGAAGAAGATTTGTACAGAGGAACCAAAGTGAGTCAAATACCATTTTGAGCGGTGTGATATTTTGTTGGCGACACGTCACTCAATCCTGTTTCAAACTGACTTTCAGAAAAACAAATTAGGTCATAAAAACACATGGATGGAATCGACCTGGAAGTGTTGGCGAGGAGATTGTTTGAAGATTCAAACGATGCCATCTTCTTTGTAGACATCGAATCTGAAACGATCACAGACGTGAACCCAGCTGGCCTAAAGATCACTGGACAGAAATTGTCTGAACTTCGAGGGCGGGCGTTGAAAGAATTGCTCATTTCGGAACTTGATGAAGATCAAGAAATTTTATGCGCTGCGTTACATAAGTGGGATTTCTTTCATTCTCGAAAAAAGTTTTTTTTGCAATGTCGTTTTTTTCCGTTGCCTGTGGAAGTGAAAATTTGTCTAGCTCAGTTGAGCACTGGAGCTTTGGGACTTGTGATTATCCGAGATGTCTCAGAGCGCATACGGAAAGAGCGTCAGCTACAAGACCAACGAGATCGGCTGAAGCATATCGTGGAAGAAAAGACAGCTGAGTTACGTGAGTTGAACCAGTCGCTCCAGGAACGTGTGAACGAACGGACTGTGGAGCTGAATATCGCTAACGATGAATTAAAAGCTTTTGCCCACAAAATTGCACACGACTTACGAGCACCGCTGCGTGCCGTCGAAGGATTTGCAACCGCATTAGCAGAAGATTATGGCAGTCAAGTCGATGAGAATGGCCAGCTCTTCATTCAACAAATCATAGATGCGTCCCAACGTCTCGATTTGCTCGTGAATGATCTGCTCCTGTACAACCAGTTGGGCCACGAAGAGTTGCAAATTGGTCGTGTCGATTTGAACAGAGTCATCTCCAAGGCGTGTCAACAGCTTGCCAGACACATCGAGGTAAGTCAGGCAAAAATTCAAATCGATGATGAATCTTTCCCAGCAGTCTTGGGCCATTCTGAAACGATCGTGAAAATTACAACCAGCCTACTTTCGAACTCTATTAAATTTGTTGCCAAAAAAGTTTGTCCGGAAATCCGAATTTGGTCTGAACAAACGGACCAGGCTCGCATTCGTATCTATTTTGAAGATAACGGAATCGGTATCGAAAATGATTTTCACCAACGGATTTTTGAAATCTTCGAACGGCTACACGGATTCGAGGCATACCCTGGAACTGGATTAGGTCTAGCGATCGTCGCTCGCGGGTGTCAGCGACTTAATGGAACCTGTGGCGTTAAGTCGATTCCTGGACAAGGAAGTTGCTTTTGGATTGATTTTCCGTTGATCAACTCTCAGGCAAATCAAGACATTGCCAATCTCCATAGCGTCTCTTCTCGAAAACAGCTTTCAACATTGCCCGGTTGATCGACAGAACATGAGATATTGGCAGAAGCTCAGCTTTGGAGTATTGCACAAAAATTACGTAGGAAGCTCAATCTGCTCTAACCACCACGCGCTGATATTGCTGATCAACTTCTCGATCCGTCCCAGACCAAGTGGTTTGACCACATACGAATTCGCTCCCAAATCGTAGACCCGGTTAACGTCTTCAGGACGCTGTGAGGAAGAGTAAATAATGACAGGAAGCTGTCGACTCTCTGAGTTTCGCAGCCATTCCAGTACCTCAAATCCTGATTTACGATGCAATTTGAGATCCATGATTAACAACAACGGACGTGGAGAGACTTCTCGGTTATCAAATGGAGGCTGGCGGCAAAGGTACTTAATGACGTCAACGCCATTGTTCACAACTTGCAGTGAAACGTCGTATTCGACCTTATCCCATGCACGCTGGAATAACATGACTTCGCTTTTGTCGTCGTCCGCCAGTAAGACGCAACCATCTTTAGTCAAGTCCATGTGTTGAATCCTCTATCGGGAATTCCACCCAAAAACGAGTTCCGTGATCAACTGTCGACTCAAATCCAACTTTTCCGCCAAACGTTTCAACTGCGCGTTCGACAATTGCCAACCCGACACCTGTGCCAGGATATGCGTCTCGACCATGCAACCGATCAAAGAGTCCAAACACCTTTTCGCGAAATTTCGGATCAATTCCAATTCCATTGTCTTCAACCCAAAGTCTTCGAAATCTATCGGACATTTCTGAATATATCTTTATCGAAGGTGTCACGTTTGGTCCAACATATTTGATCGCATTTTCCAAAAGATTAAAGATGATTTGAACAGTTGTTGTGTGAAGTCCCCATACTTCGCCAAGCGGATCGACAATTTGCAACGTGTGCTCTTTTTGCATCTCACCGAATTGCAGTTGAGCAGCTTGTGCATCAGCGACAGCTTTGGAAAGGTCTACGGTTGAAAAGTTCACTTCTTTCCGTCCAATCTGACTGTATTCCAGTAATCCAGTGATCAGAGATTCCATTCGCTCAGCGGCATTGATGATCTGTTGAGCGAAATCGTTCCCCTCCTCATCGAGTTCGCGACCATAATCCTCGATGAGTGCTTCTGTAAAGCCGTACACTGCGCGAACAGGTGCGCGAAGATCGTGTGCAATCGAGTACACAAACGAATCGAGTTGATCATTAGAAGCTGTCAGTTCTGCGGTTCGTTCAACGATTCGTCCTTCCAATTCCGCATTGAGCTGTAGAAGTCGTTCTTGGGCCTGTTTTCGCTCAGTAATATCCGACCTGACACCGACGATTCCGCCATCTCTGGTTTTTCGTTCCGAAATAAGCAGCCACTTTCCATTGCCAAGCTCTTGTTCGTATGTCCCCTCAGGATTTTGATGTTGCTGAAGGCGTTCACAAATCCAGTCTTCTTCTCGCCCGATGATTCCTGCGATTTGACCTCGCCTGGCCGACTCCCCGATATGATCTTTGAAGTAGACACCCGGAACTAAAAGATCCTCGCTTTCCTTGTAAAGTTCACGAT
>JAJDEL010000274.1 GCA_029259835.1 Planctomicrobium sp.
AAAAGTTTTCTTGCCCGTGTGGTGGAACGTACACGCTGAGCGACGATGGCAAGACCGGAGTTTGCTCACACCATGGTCGGATTAGCGCACTGGTTCCCTGTTGCGAGATTATTGAAGAAACAGTCACAGCCCAAGAAGCGGAACTCTACAAGGGCTTTGTTACATCGTACGAACAATACTGGCGAACATTCTTTGATCCGATTGCGATCCGTTTAGCCGTCCACCCGGATGAGTTTCGCATGGAAACGATCATTCTGCCGTTGATCAACAACTCCATCTATCAAGGAATGGCTTCCACGCTCGGAGGCACACCGACTCCACTGGACCAGAATCCGATTCCAGATCGCAACATTTTCAGCATGGCGTTTCAGATCGACAAGGATCGTCTCCTGGAAAAGTCAGGTTGGCAGCCAGTCAAACCGAAACTGGCAGGTGACGCGCCTCTCAAACTGCAAATCGAGACAAGTACTCAGCGACTCAGACAAATTACGATCGCGATGCACAATTACCATGAAGCAACGAGCACTTTTCCAGCGGTTGCTTCATACGACGAGGGCGGAAAACAGTTGCTGAGTTGGCGAGTTCACCTGCTTCCGTATCTTGGACAGAATGAACTCTACAAACAATTCCATCTTGATGAGCCTTGGAGCAGCGAGCACAACCGCAAACTAATTGCCAGCATTCCGAACGTTTACTCGATACCAGGTGAGAAGAAGGAAGAAGGAAGATCCGCGTATCAGGTCATCGT
Organism: Planctomicrobium sp.; assembly: GCA_029259835.1. Classification (GTDB taxonomy): domain Bacteria; phylum Planctomycetota; class Planctomycetia; order Planctomycetales; family Planctomycetaceae; genus Thalassoglobus. Next base: position 749 of record JAJDEL010000274.1, read on the forward strand.
CGGTGAAAACACACTGTTCAACGGAACGAGCAAAGCCTTGCGGATTCGAGACACGCTTGACGGAACCTCGAATACGATTCTGGTGATCGAATCCAAAACAGATCAAGCCGTCATCTGGACACGACCGAACGACATCAAGTTTGACATGCAGCAGTTGCGCAAGAATTTGCTCGGACGCTATGGAGATGATTCGCTCGTCGGGATGGCAGACGGATCGGTTCGGCGTGTCAGCAAGGATGTCGACGCGACCACTCTGCAAAACGCGATCACGCGAAATGATGGTCAAGTGCTAGGCAATTTCGGAACTACGATCAGATCACAGCGACGAAATCGGAATTCATTCGGAAGGTGGCTGACAAATTTAGAAGACGAGGATATCGATGAACACCTTGCCTACGAATTCATCACACGTGGAATCAAAGATCAAATCGCCATGCACGTTTACGATTCCGAACCGACGTTTGATTTCCAATTGACTCGTTTTCTCGGTCAGGCTCTCGGTTCGTTTTCGTCGAGAAACCGCATGGGAGGCGATTTCGGTCTCGTTTTTCTAATGATCGCGTCGCTGAATTCGCCGGTCTACGTTTCTGTTCCGCTGGATGATGTTGAAGTGACCGACCGGTTTTTGGAACATCTTGATGAACAGCTCGCACCGATTGCTCGCACTACAAAGCGGGCTGGCTTCTTTAATGTCGAGAACGATTTCTACACAATTCCGATTAACAAAGATTTCACTGCGCGAACCGCAAGTGTGGCGTTTGGTCCGGTCAAATGGAGGTTCTTCTGGGCGAGGATTGGGAAGCAACTCTACATCTCCAGCAAACCGGAAGTCCTACAAGATATCGCAAAGATGCAAGGCAAGGATCTCAACGATTCACCTGACCCTGCTTCCGCAGCACATGCGATGATTCGAATTCGACCTGAGAACTGGAACCAGACACTCTCGAACTTCCAACTAGGCTGGGCGGAATGTCACCGTCTTGCTTGCCTGGACAATGTTGGTCGCCTCTCTAGTTTGCAGCAACTGGCGAAGGACAATGTCGAAGCTCGACCTGAGCAACTTTACGGCGTCAACTTCTCTTGCCCTTGTGGTGGAAAGTATCATGTCGACGGCACGCATGGCGTCGTTTGCTCGGTGCATGGCAATGCTTACACTCCACGGCAAGCTGCTTTGGGCGCAGAGCAAGGATCAATCCAGAAAGTGCTCTCCCAATTCGGCGGCCTCACCATCGCCCTGACCTTCCTCGAAGACGGCCTACACGCGACAATGACTGTGAAACGGAAGGAGTGATCTTTATCGTCTATCAGTCACGAATTCCGTGGAACTTTGCTCGACTCAGTCTTAGTCTTAGGCTGATGAGGTCCTTGAAATGGACATTTGAAGCAAATTCGACTCAATTTTGAATTAACAGCCCATATTGACTGCATTTGCCAAAATCCCGTATATCTCGATTTGTCACAAGTGCTTTGCTATTCGTGAATTGAGAGATGACATGATCTCGAGAATTTGACGATGGTCAATTTTGGGGTGTTTGTGACCTGGAGAAAAAGCCTGGAAAGAAATCAAGGTGGACGGTCCGTTCGATTAGCGAGTCACACTCAGCCGGATACGCACGACGCAGATGACATTGAAAATTCCCATCCTGCAACGGTATTTACTCTGGGAGGTCACGCGCGTCTTCGCTTTTGTGTTGACGTGTATCACTGTTTTACTGGTCTTCGTCGGTGTCTTTCAGCAAGCGACTGAACGTGGCCTCACTCCACTACATGCACTTCAAATTCTGCCATTTGTTGTGCCGCACATGCTTCCATTTACAATCCCTGCGGCGATGCTTCTCACGGTTTCTCTCGTCTATGGGCGCCTGGCGGGTGATCAGGAAGTTGTGGCAGCGAAAGCCGCTGGGATTCATCCAATTTCGCTCATGTGGCCGGCACTGTTTTTTGGAGCCACACTGAGTGCGGGAACATTGGTCCTCAGCGATCAAATGATTCCCTGGTCGATGACAAAAATTGAACAACACGCGATTTCAGTCATCGAGGATGTCTTCATCGAGCGGCTGCGATCAGAGTTGCAATTCAGTGATTCGGGCAGCGGGTTCCATGTGAATGTGGCAGCGGTGAATGGTCGACGCCTGCTTTATCCCATCTTTCGATACGCGAAACGTGGACAAATCGTCACTGCGAAAGCGGAAGTCGCGGAGCT
>JAJDEL010000275.1 GCA_029259835.1 Planctomicrobium sp.
TTTTAGGGGACCCGATGTCAGATTCTGTGATCGAAATTCGCAACCTTACGAAAGTCTACCGAGACTTTTGGGGACGACCAAAAGTAAAGGCACTCAACTCACTGAGCTTGGATGTCAAACGTGGTGAAATTTTCGGACTTCTCGGTCCGAATGGCTCTGGAAAAACGACGACTTTGAAACTGCTCCTTGGACTTCTATTTCCAACGGAAGGTCAGGTTCGAATTCTTGGTCAACCATCTCATGACGTTGAGAAGAACGAACGCATTGGTTATTTGCCAGAAGAATCGTATCTCTACAAATTTTTGAACGCTGACGAAACGCTCGACTTTTACGGTCGGTTGTTCAAAATGTCGAAGCAGGAACGTCGCGAGAGACGTGATGAATTGATCGAAAGAGTCGGTCTAGCACAAGCTCGAAAGCGGCAACTGAAAGAGTATTCAAAAGGAATGACCCGCAGAATCGGTCTGGCTCAGGCACTGATTAACAACCCGGAACTCGTCCTTCTTGATGAACCGACAAGTGGACTCGATCCTCTTGGTACACGAGACATGAAGGACATGATCCTCAAGCTGCGTGACGAAGGGAAAACCGTTGTCATGTGTAGCCACTTGCTGGCAGATGTGCAGGACGTTTGCGACCGAATCGCAATTTTGTTCCGAGGTGAACTTAAAGTGATCGGCAACGTTCAGGAACTCCTCACGTCGAATGACGAAACGGAATTGTTGTCGAGTTCGCTCGATGAAGAAGCGATTAAAGAAGTCGAGCAGGTTCTTGAAAAACATGGAGCAAAACTGAAAAAGGTCGCTCACCCGACCTCCACTTTGGAAGACCTCTTCCTGCGAACTGTTGCGGAGAGTGAGGCCCGTCCTGGTCGCCGATTTGAACCAGGCGAGCGTCCGACGAGCGAAAGTGCCTGAATTCAGGTGCTTTAATCACTTCCCAACTTTCGTATCCCTGATAGGACTGAGGCAAAGATGTCTATTGAACCATCAACCTTTAATTTGAGTGCCGCGTTGCAGCATTGGTTGATTGCTGTACTTGCCTGCACTGCAATCGCGATTGCTCTTGGATTTGTTTTTTCACTCATCGCTGGTGGACTTTCTGGACCACGAACATTCTGGAAGTCGATCCGTGGCGGTCTGAGTGATATTTCTCAAATTTCCGTCCAGCGAGTCGGCGCATTGGCATCGTTGACAATGAAAGAAGCCATCAGCCGTAAAGCGTTGATGATCGGTGGTCTCTTTGTTCTGTTGTTTATGTTCGGGGGTTGGTTCCTGGGGAGCAGTGACCAGGAAAAACCGGCGCTGCCTTACATTACTTTTGTCATGTCGGCGATGTACTTCCTTTTATGTCTGATGGCACTTCTGATTTCATGTTGGGGACTGCCTGCGGACATCAAAGCAAAATCAATGCACACAATTGTGACCAAGCCGGTCCGTCGTAGTGAAATCGTGATCGGGCGAATTCTTGGATATTCGGCCATCGTTTTGTCGATTCTCTCCGTGACAGCAATCTTTGGATATGTCTGGATTCTGCGACAAGTGCCAAAGGAGTCGGAAGCTCAGATGGTTGCTCGCGTTCCAGCTTATGGAGATCTAGGGTTCCTTGATCGAAATGGAGAAGCAGCTGAAGCCGGGATAAACGTTGGTTATACCTGGGAATACCGAAGCTACATTGAAGGTTTGACCAAAGCCAGAGCAATCTGGACATTTGAAAACTTGAATGTTGACGAATTAAAAGGCTCTGATCACGTCCGCTTCGAACAATCATTCGAAGCGTTTCGCACGTATAAAGGTGATATCGAAGAAGAAATTCGTTACCAGATCACGCTTGTTAATCCCTCGACCGATCTGCGCGTGACTTTGCCAGACACTTATCCCGTACACGAATTCAGCGACGATCCCGAACTTTCTGTTGTTCGGATTCCGGAGAAACTGGAGTACATCGACAGCTATGAGCGAGACGCGAAGCCAAAACAGGCAAGTCTGTTCAATGACATCTTCGATGGCAACTCTTTGACAGTCGAAATTGCCTGTGTTGACGACCAGCAGTATATTGGTTGTGCCGAAGGTGACCTGTTCATTCGCATGAAAGACCGTTCCTTCCTCACCTCGTACGTCAAAGCCAATGTTGGTTTGGCGCTGATGCTTATCCTCGTTGTCGCTTTCGGGACGACCTCAAGCTGCTTCCTGAAAGGCCCGGTTTCCACGTTCTTGACTGGGACGGTGATTATCCTGGGGAATTCGATTTACACCTTTATCGCCGAGACCGAAAAGAGTCGCACAGACGACGGGGGTATTCTTGGTGGAGGTGTCTTGGAGTCGGTGTATCGCCTGGTGTTCAAGATGAATCAGACAACTGAACTCCCGGACAATTTGGGTTTTGGAAAAAATATCATCGAATTCCTCGATGAGAACGTCTTCAATGTTCTGTTTTTTGTGAAGTCTGTGATTCCGAATTTTTCCTACTTCAATACGAGTAGATACGCAGCAAATGGTTTCGACGTTCCTTGGACAGGAGCATTGCTACCCAGCATTCTGACGACCATCGGATTTATTATTCCATTAATTATTATTGGTTATTTCAGTCTTCAATTCCGGGAGCTTGAGCACAAATGAACAATCTCACCGTCAAACAACGGAAGATGCTCTACGCTGCAATTGCAGTGTTGGCTTTCCTTCCCGTAATCATTTTCGGCGCGCCAAGCTCCAGCAATGGGGCCGGCGGGTATCTTGCTCAAAAGCGATCTGCTTATGAGTTG
>JAJDEL010000276.1 GCA_029259835.1 Planctomicrobium sp.
TTTGTCTCTGGGGAAGCAGATTGCAGATGGTTTGGCTGCTGCTCATGCACAGGACTTGATTCATCGCGACATCAAGCCAGGGAATATCCTGCTGGAAGAAGGAGTCAAAGAGCAAGTCAAGATTACCGATTTTGGACTTGCCCGCGCGGCCGACGATGCCAGCATGACGCAAAGCGGAGTCATCGCCGGGACACCGATGTACATGGCTCCTGAACAGGCCCTCGGAGAAAAACTTGACCAACGTGCGGATCTGTTCAGCTTCGGAAGTGTGCTGTATCAAATGGTCAGTGGTCGACCTCCATTTCGCGCACCTTCAACCGTCGCAGTCTTGAGGCGCGTCGCTGAAGATGATCCGCGTCCCATTCAAGAAATCATTCCCGAAACGCCTGACTGGTTGTGTGAACTCATTGGTCACTTGCATGCGAAAGATCCAGCGGATCGTTATGTCTCTGCCGAGAAGGTCGCTGAGGTCCTGGGGAAAAGTTTGGCAGCAGTTGAAGCAGGTCAGACTCCACAAAACGTGCAGCCCGCCAAGTTTGCATCCAGCGAATCAACAACAGAGAAGCCAGCGTCCCGCAAGTCGACCCGTCGTGCTCCGAATCGACTGGCCCAGGCTGCCATGATTGGACTTGCCTGTCTCGTCTTCCTGGGAATTACAGAAGCCACCGGAGTCACACAACTTGCCTCAACGGTCATCCGACTCACGACAGGATCAGGAACGTTGGTCATCGAAACGGACGATCCGAGCATCACGGTTTCGATTGATGGTGAACAAGTCACAATTAAAGGGGCTGGTGTTGAAGAACTGACTTTGCGACCGGGCGAATACAAAGTCGCCGCCATGAAAGATGGGAGACCAGTCAAGCAGGAACTTGTCTCCATCACCCGTAACGGACGCCGCGTTGTGAGGATGAGTTTGGAACCCGTCGAGGAATTCACCGTGTCGATGGGGTTGAGAAACAATCCTAAAGACACCAACTTCGCTCTGGAGTTCGATGGGAAGACGAACTATGTCGAAGTTCCCACATTACGTCGTGAGAGAAAAATTGAGGAGCCAGTTACAATCGAGGCGTGGGTGCGTCCGTTCAGTTCACCCCAAATAGACGCCGACGCGGGTGTCGTTCTTCATAGTGCTGGTTACGGATTTATCAATCAATTTGGAAGGCCTAATAAGTGGTGGGGTGGACGAGTGCAGGAAGATGGGGTTCAATTCCTCGTTCACCGTTCGAAGAACGAAGTGCGACTGCACGAAACGGTGTGCATAACCGCGGTTTGGTCTGGTGAGGAGTTGGGGTTTTACATTAACGGTATCAGGCAGCCTGATACAATAATATCGGGTCATGCAGAAAGTCATCGTCCGCAACCGGAACATTCGATGCTTCTTGGCTGTGCGTGCTCTCATTTGGACGCGACGGTTCAAAGACACTTCTTCCACGGCACCATCGACGAAGTTCGCATCTCTAACACTGCTCGCTACACCGAGGACTTCACACCGAAAAAACGATTTGAAACCGACGCACATACGCTGGCTCTCTACCACTTCGACGAAGGAACCGGCAACGTCCTCAAAGACTCCTCCGGCAACGGACACCACGGGAAAATCGTGGGGGCGAGATGGGTAAAGGCGGGTGAATCTGGAGAATACCGAAACGATGATCTTGACCGAACGGTAGCGGAGTTGATCGTCAAAGCTGGCGGTAATTTTAGCACCAGAGAACACGAGCACCCGCAATTGACGAAAGTGCCGGATGGACCATTTCGGATTTGGGCAGTTCGCTTCATCAACACAAAGCCGATTTCACCTGGAGTGATCGCGTCATTGGCTCATCTCTCAAATTTATCTGATCTGTATCTGCACAGTACAAACATCGACGGTGGGTTCGAGCCAATCTCCAAACTCAAAAACCTGAAATTGCTTCTGCTACACGATATTTCGTTAACGCCCTCCGAAGTGGAACACATCAGTCAATTGACGGCACTTGAGGGACTCCAATTACAACATGGTAACTTTCCAGATGAGTCTCTTTCATACCTCAAGAAACTCCCACACCTGAAAGGTCTTACGTTCCAAAAAACGAATCTCACCGCAGAAATGATCGCCAAACTTCAGATGGGACTCCGCAAGTGTATCATCAAATCAGACTTCACCAAAGAACAAATCGCCGAAGCGATGGCGAAGGTTGATACGGACCGAAGAGTTGCCAAATGGGTGTTGTCGGTAGGTGGGCGTTTACAGATTCAGACACCGGACGGATTAGCCACCATCCTGACTTTAGATGAACTCCCAACTCAGCACTTTAACATCGTGGGCATCTACTTGCAGGACAGCATCGCTCCTGAGACTCAAGCGAGAGTTCTCCGAGATGCTTATCCAGTGAATGACGGCGCTCTGGCGAATCTTGTTGGTCTGAATCACAGAGTATTGGCCATCAACCTCTCCGGGAATTTAGGAGTGACCGATAATAGTCTGAAACATTTCATTTCCCCTAATCAACTGAAAAAATTCCAGATTGGCGAACTTAATGTCGGTGGCACGAAAGTGACGGACAAAGGGTTGAACGCAATTGCCGCGTTGAATTTGGAAGCACTCACCCTATCGAATTGCCAAATCTCTGACAAAGGTTTGGAGCAACTTGCAGGGGAGCACCAACTCATCAATTTACTCTTGAATACTACAAACATTACGGACACCGGGCTGCCAAGCCTGTACAAGCTGAAGAATCTTCGTCTCCTTTTCGTGCAGGACTCAAAAGTCACTCTCAACGGTGTTGCCGCCCTAAAACTCGCCCTGCCAAAGTGCAACATCAAGTCAGACTTCACCGAAGAACAAATCGCCGAGGCGATGGCGAAAATTGATCCGAATTTCCGTGCGGTGGCGTGGGCGCGGTCGGTAGGAGGCAGCGTCTTCGCTATCAAGGAAGATGGGACCGGAGAGTTGTTGTCATCGGCTGACCAGTTGACCGACAAGCACCTTCGTCTTGTGTTGTCTTTTAAGGGAAAACCTGGCATCACGGATGAAGGTGTTGCTCATCTTGCCGGAGCGCAGCGAATTGTCTCATTGGACCTTACAAGAGCGGCAGTTACTGATCAATGTGTTCCACATCTCATGACGTTGCCAAACCTTGAATCGTTAATCCTCGATAGCACAGGAATCACGAACGAGGGCTTGAGATCAATTGTCACACTCCCGAAGCTCACAACGCTCCATCTTTATAACCTCTTAATTGGTGACCCAGGGCTGGCATTACTCTCACAAATGCAGCAATTGCGAGATTTAAAGGTGACTGCATCTGGAGAGAGACAAAATGACTTTACCGATGATGGACTCGCATTCATCGCAAAACTCACAAACCTGGAGTCACTACTCATTGGTTCGGGCCACCGAGCAACAGATACAGGAATTCGGCACCTGAGCAATTTGACGAAACTGAAAAAGCTTACGTTAACGCTCAACAACCTGACCGATGCAAGTTTGGCACATATCTCAAACTTAACTTCACTAGAATCTCTAACGGTTCCTGCAAAGACCACTGACGAAGGTCTACGGCACCTGAGTCGCTTGAAGTCCCTCCGAAACTTGTCAGTCGGAATTACAGTGACAGGCGCTGGACTGGAACATCTGAGAGAACTGCCACGATTAGAACACCTCGCCATGGGTCAATCCAAATTGAACGACGCTGGACTCGCACAGGTTTCACGTTTTAAGAATTTGAAACAACTTACTGTTGAAAATACTAAGATCACCGAGGTGGGTTTCAAGCACATTACCAAACTCCCCCATCTCACACGCTTAAATATTTCCTACAATCCAAAAATATCGCTTGAAAGCATGGCGCGGCTGACAGTGATGCTGCCCAAATGTAAGATCTACTCAGACTTCACCAAAGAACAAATCGCCGAAGCGATGGCGAAGCTTGACACTTCAAACACACCATCAATGCCACCTCTTAATCTCAAACCGGCACCGCTTCAAGAGATTGCGTCAGGGACTTCGATGGGACCGGCGGCTTTGGTTTCTCGACCGGCGGCGATTGAAGGTGTGCGACGTTGGACGATTGAAACAAAAGGGCATCGCGAAGACGTGCGGAATGTCGTTTCTGTGGACGAAGACTCGATCACCACTTACGGCATGGACGGAACCGTCCGACTCTGGGATGCAAAAACCCGTAAATTGCAGCGAATGATTTTCACCGCTGCAGCTGACAAGCATCGTGCCGAGAAAGTCTCGAACGGTGGATTGCTTGTGACCGGACGCGACGAATCGAACAGTGGACCGATTTCTATCTGGGACGCGAAGACTTCTCAACTGATCCACCGAATAGAAACACCCCGATTTCCCTATGCTCATGTACTACTCTCACCTGATGAGAAGCACCTAGCTTACAGAGATTTAGATGGCAGTCCGATCGTCGTGCATGGCACGGCGAGTGGGAAGGTCAGATTTCAATTCACACACGATGGGTTTGACCATATTGAATTTTCGCCAAATGGCAAATGGGTGGTTTCATCGGGCGGTGACATTTTCATTAAAATACACAGCCTGGAAAACGGTGAGACCATTCACGAGTTTGAACATCCTGATGGAAATCCTGATGATGTTCTCTATTTTAGCTGGTCAAGCGACAGCCAATTTTTAACGGTTTCTAGTTCCATGTGGGGTCAAAAACCTAGCCGAGTCTTTATTTGGAACGTAAAAACGGGAGACATCGTCTATCGAGGCAAAGAAGTGTTTGAGAAGGGTGTGGCGACTAGGTGGATAAATGACAAGCATGAACTCTTGGTGTTCGGAAACAAAGCACTCCAGTTGATCGATGTCGATCAAGGACTCACAAAGTGGACGACCGCTCTCAATCCAACCGCCTTGACAGACATTTCATTCTCGTTTGATAGTTCTCAATTTACCTTTGCGGGGAAGTTGTACGAGACTTCAACTGGCAAATTGATCAGAGAGTTCGCGAGCGTCAGCGGTGGTGGAAAAGGAATGCAATGGACACCGGACAGCAAGACACTCGTCGGACCATATGCCGGTGGTGCCATCGGATTCTGGCGACCAACTGCATCCGAGCATCTCTTTCAGATTGGAGGGTACGCGAGGGGCGGTGCCATTATCTGGTCGCCGGATGGAATAAGACCTGCACAGAAAGGAGTAGTAACACGCTTTTCCAGTTATCTGAACCGACTTCTGACTTATTCGAAACAGAAACAAAGAGTATTTTACCGACATCACGACGACCAAGTCATTTACTATCAAGACCACATCGGCGAGCGCATCGAGAATACAAAATTCAGCAATGAGAAGTCGAATTCCAAACCAGTTACAGCTTCACCTGACGGTGAATCTTTTGCGGTATCGGATGACTCAGGGAATCTTAAAATCTGGGATGTGGAAAAACGAGAGATCGTTCACACGTTACGAGAACAAGGCCTACAACTCTTTCAATCGATGTGGACCGACGATGGCAAGACGATTGTGAGTAGCGATCAAAAGAGCATTGCTGCCTGGGAGACGGAAACCGGGGAAGCGATCTTCGAGACACCCGTCGTTTCCACCGGTGGGTTTGCGATCAATCGTTCTAGCGACAAAATCGCGAACGTGGAAGGCAACAGCATTGCGATCCGAACCTTGAAAGATGGGACGCTGATAGATCGCGTTGACTTGCCGTCGGTCGCCACGTGGCAACGCTCCCTTGCGTGGTTGGACGATAATCGTACGGTCGTTGTTTCCTGCATGGACGGAACTCTGCGGTTCGTCGAGACCGACTCCCTGGAAACAGTTCGTGTCATTGAAAACGTCTCCGCAAAAGGTGGCTTCAACGATGATGGTTCCAGCTACTTCTGGGAACTGACACCACACTCCGTACGTATGCTGGATACCGCAACCGGTCGCACGGAGACGATCACCTGGCTACGCGATGACAACTGGCTCATCGTCACCGACGACGGACACTACCGCTGTTCCCCCGGCGCCGAGCGGATGCTGGTTTACGTCGTCGAAACCAACGACGGCAGCCAGGAGATCATCAGCCCCAAAGAATTCACCGAAAAACACGACTGGCACAACGACCCCGCAAAAGTCCAGTTTCAAGAGTAGTTCAGTGAATGTCCTGCGGTAGGCCGTCACGGACGAGCAACGATCAAGTTCCTAGCACCTCCTACGTGGTCGAGTGTCGCTCGTGCCACCTGGCACGTCGCCTTACAGTCGGTTCGACAATTCTTCCTTGAGGATATTGAGACGCAGGCCCATCTCCGCGATGGCTCGCTGGTGTTCCGGGATGTCGGTGTTTCCGCCTCGAAGAGGGTCGAGCACGAGTGCTTCATGTTTGAGATACTCGGAACATGCGTATGGCACGGCGTGGGCGATTTCTAGCGGAATGGTTGTCACCCCATTGCGATCACCATGTAGCAAATCGCCAGGATGGATTGTTACGCCGCCGACGTGAACAGGAACGCTAGTCGATTCGATATGGCAATGACCATGACCACAAACCGCGCCGTGACTGAAGCACGGGAAGCCGAGTGCGCGAACGGCGTCCAGATCACGAGCGGCTCCCGATGTGATCAGACCCGCGGCTCCGAAGGTTTTGTAGGTCAGGCACATGCCGTCACCGAACGTAGCGCCCGCAGGTGGATCGTCGAGATCCTGAAATACCACGACGGCTGGTTCTGAAAGGTCCGCAAGGAATTCGAGCAGTTGGACTGACGGAT
>JAJDEL010000277.1 GCA_029259835.1 Planctomicrobium sp.
ATCCCATCTGGTCGGTTTGGTTTGCTGAATAGGGTTTTGTTATTTCGTTGAATCATCATCACCCTCCGGTTTTTGACCAGAATCGTCATCCGACTTCTTCTTCCGACGTTTTTGGGGAGGTCTTTCCAATGTCTCGAACAGATTTTCAAGGGGGCCTGGAGCCTTGTTCGGGCTCTCGGCTTCGCGACCATCGATTTCTTGTACGATGCCAGGGCCTCTTGGAGCTGCGGGCTGTTGTGGACCTTGTTTTCCCTTCGGAATCATCATGCCGGGAGTCTGCTTCGGCCAGGAGAAAGCACGACGGCGTTGATACTCTGCTTCCGAAATATGAAACGCTGAATAAGCGATAAACGGAAAACGACCATATTGAGCGTACCCGTCATCCCGACCGATCCGTTCGATGCTGAGATCCACACTGCTTCCAGCTGTCATAATCTCATTGATACTCAGGCGTGGAAGAATGTGTTCCGACATTCCGGAAGTCTCTGATGATCCATTGGAATTCACGCTCACGGATTTTGAGGACAACCATTCCACACGTTCGCCGCTCACTTTCATGATCCGTTCAAGGTCTTCGGTCGAGCCAACATCAAACCATTGTCGGTATTGGCAGTTCGCTTCGATTGCAGGGATGAGATTCGATTTCAGTGTTTTGAGATCCTCCATCGATTGATTCGATAGAATCACGCCGATATCCATACTCCGAGCAAGTTGCAGCAGGTACTCCAAGCTCTTGGAAGCCATCCGTTGAAATTCGTCGATGACGAGATGAACACGACATTTGCGATCCACCTGTGTTGCTGAGGCCAGCAGAAAATATGTGAAGAGTCGTGCTATTGCCGGTGCAGAGCTGGCTCCTAAAGTTGACGAGAGATGAACGTACAGCAGCTGTGGAGTCTGAAACAGACTCGCGAGGTCAATGGCCTCTTCCGCTATAGGATCGCTGCCGTGCTTCGGTGGAGAGACTTGCAATTGCTCAAACGCCGCGAGTCGTTTGATTTCTTCGCAGACATGCACTCCGTCTTTTTTGATCTCTTTATGAAGCTCGGATTTTGTTGTCGGCTGAATCAGAAAGCGACATTGCTCAGCCAGTTCCCGTAGAGAGCGAATGTTCGGAAACATTCGCAGAGCTTCATAGACGATGGCGGCATTTGCCGAGCTGTAGTAGCCTGCCCCGTAATCCGTCCCGTAGTTCAATCCCAGAGCGGCACAGATAATGTCAGTCTTTTGGTTCAGCTCCAGGTTTTTCCACAGAGATTGACTCAAGGGGTTAAACGTGTGAGTGGGGAGATGCGCCATGGACGAAAAGACTTTTAACGGGATGTCTGTCCCAGTCCGTTGCTTGAGTTCATCGGCTCCCGCAGCGAGGGAAGCCAGGAGTTCCAGACTGTCTGCTTTCAGGTCAAGCACGATGACACTGCTGTCTCCGTGGCGAATCGTCTGTTCGATCCAGGGGCAGAGTCCTTTTGATGTTTTTCCGCCTCCGGTGGGACCAACAAAGTGAGCGTGTGCTTCAAAAGTCTTTCGATGGACAATCAATGGACTTCCATCTGCCGCAACTTGCCCCATGTAGAAGGAGTCACGAACGACCGGATTCGTTGAATTTCGACATTCGTCGACGAGATCACTCCAGTGATTTGTCTTGGAGACTTCGTGACGAATGGAAACGACTTCACCCAGCAGTGGCAGGAGAATCCCCATCGGAACCAACGCAAAGAAAAATGCTGGAAAGAACAGCAGAGTGATCAAGTTGCCGTGCCCACCGACCTCGGTGAAATTCACGGTCCCACACAAAAACGCAAAGCCACCAGCAGAAGTGAGTAAAATGAGACGACGATCAGCTGCCGAGCCAACAGGACTCTGCATGATTCCCGGCATCTCAACATGATTGGTGTTGTAGGCAGACCAGGATGTCAATGCAGCTTTTGCATATCTCAATGCCTTCCAGCGGTTACTGGTCGAGAAAAATTGAATCAGGCTGACCAGGAGTAGTGTCCCTGAGAACATCCATCCTGACTGAAAGGCGAGAGCAGCACCCGCTGCCAGAACCGGAGTGATCGACAAGATAAGTAGTGGGGTTTGGTGGCGACTGCGAAGTCTTGCTGCCTGTGAACGTGGGAGTGGACTGGGAGTACATCGGTAAATCCAATGTGTCCCGAACTGATAGATGTAATAGGAAAGTAGACATGCCAAAATCGGCAAGCTGATGAATGGTGAATTGCCAATGGACCAGCTCAAGAGCAACCCCATCAGAATGGCTGCCAGGGCCGCAAAGTATGTTCGCACGGTCCCCTTGGAGATAACGCAACCTGTCATTGCGTAGATGAGGCCAAACGAGAGCAGAAGCTCGGGAGTCATCACATTGCTGAAGAACAATATGACAACGGTGGAGACCACATCAATCATCAACAGATTCCAGAGCACGGAATTTCGAATCATCGAATTCGCATCGAGTGATTCTCCGAAGACTGGAAACTCAAACGGCAACGCATAGCGAGGCAAAAGGTGTTTTTGCAGCGGATTGCCTGCATTTTGGTAGTATGAAGGACGAACCATGATCAGAAACTCCTAGTAATAATGGGAAGCAGGTCAGTGAAAACGACGAGGCGAAAAAGCATGCCCTTGGGCCAATCATGCGCCTTTAAGGCAGAGTTGATCATGGACGCTTTTTCCGTGGCACTGGTGATAATGACCAGTTGGAACTCTCCATTGGCTAACAGCTCTCGGAATTCCTCGATGACAAAGCGAGCATTGATGTCGATTTTGCATTTGCGAGCGATGTGATCCGCAGGTCCTCCCAGATCCACTCGAATCAATTCTGTGATGGATCGCTCCGCACTCCGTCTGAGGCAATGCGGCACCAAAATCCCTTTCAATTCATACCAGGGATGGCGTTCCTGCAATTCCAAACTCGTCAGTCTCTGAACTGCCCCTTGGTGCGTTGCCGTGTAACGCAGGATCGCATACTCCGTCGGTAACGCTTGAGGCCCCAGTGGGAGAGTCGAGTGCATCGTCAAACCGAAAGCGCTCGCAGCACGTTTTCCAAGCCTGTAATACTGTGTCGGATAAACCAGCGGAAACGCAGTCAGCCAACCGAGCGAACAAAGTTCCGCAGTGGCTCTTGTCACTGCCGTAAAATGGCATTCATCAAAAAAACGTTCTCGGACAATCTCGTTTGTTGTGAGTCGATCACGAACAACATGCTCGACAATCTGGCGCTGTCGCGTCGAAAGACGATGTACGGGTTGATTTTTATCCTGACTCATTTCTCTCTACCAAAGCTGATAAGGAAGGGCACGACTGACACAGTCGTGATGAAATTCGCTAATGCGCTGCTCGTCGTAACTCCCTCCAAACTCCATCGCGCAAATGGGGTTTTCACTGGCATCGACGATGAATCCGTCCGGGAGTTTTTGTCGAAATCGTGTCGCCGCCATCACATCTTCGCCGCGCCAGGAGTCCGCCCATTCGGGACGCGTTGCATCGAGGATGAGCCAAACCTGAGTGACACCGAGATCGTGAGTCACCTGCAGATCTTTGGTGATACGACCACGGCGGCGACCTCCGAATAATCGAGCAGCATGTTCGGTCGCGATGTAGGCGGTCGATGTGCGGACATGTTGCAATCGCCATCGTGATCGACAGCGATAGGCCGCCTTTCCGCAATCCGGTGTCCTCTCTCCCGGTCGCCACTGAATGAGTGGTTTCAGGATGAGTGGAAGTGTCCGGGCTCTGATGCGAACTTTTTCTAACAACCCCAGTTTCTGCAAGTGAGACATTCGCCGACGCGTATTGGAGTCATCTCCGTCGAACCAGTGGTCGCTCGTTTGCCGTTGACTGAGGAGTCGTACCGCCAACGCCAGGCAGCGGACAATCTCTTCATCACGTTCGGTGAGGCGAACATTGCCTGACATCTCACGCACCTCCAGTCGCGGAGTTGCCTGCAGGGTCGTCCTCAGCTGGAGTCGTTCCGCTCAGAGCAGATCGCCCTTTGCGACGTCGCTTTCTGGGAACCTCAACTTCATCCTGCTGAAGCTCGATCAGGTTCTGTGTCGCTCCAAGAGTCTCCAGAACATGGGCACCGTCACTGGCTGGGTCGGTGCCTGTAATCCTGGCAGCTTGCAAACGAAGCTGGTCGGCAAGTTTCTGTTTTCCTTCGGCTTCGTACTTTCGAGCCAAGTCTTCGAGGAGATTTTGCTGCTCGGCTTCGCAAGCGGCTCGGCAGGTCGAGAGACTCGTCCCAATATTACTGCCAATGATTCCAAAGATTCGTTCGGTGAGTTTCTCGAAGAGAAATCGAATCGGGTTGTCCATCGCTTTGCTCCATTGTTTGAGGGACACTG
>JAJDEL010000278.1 GCA_029259835.1 Planctomicrobium sp.
TGATCTCGCACGGCTCGTCAATTTAAGAGACCGTAGTCCACGCGTGGCGACGATTGTTTCGCGATTGCATTACGGTGAGCTGGCTTCGATTTACCCACCAGTGAGCTTGGCAGTCTTTAGTCTTGCGGCGGCAACCACTCCAGATTCAGCGACAGTCGAAACTGCGATTGTCATTCTGAAAGGCTGGATTCTGCTGTTCGATATCGGGATTATTCTTCTACTTGCCGATCTGCTGAGGAACTTACGTCTGCCAGTTGGATGGACTGTCATTTATGCCTGGTGTCCGCTGGTGATTAAGGAATTCGCAAACAGCGGGCACCTCGATGCGATTGCCGTTTTCTTCATGATGTGGGCCGCGAGTTTGTTTGTGAAAGCCGTCTTCCTGAAACCTGCAAGCGGTGAATCTTCTCGGACAACGCGGCGAGTCATTTTGAGCGGTCTCGCGCTCGGCTTGGCAATCGGCGCGAAACTCTTTCCGGTCGTTCTTGTGCCGTTGTTTCTCGTTTCGATTCTTCGCAAATGTGGCATTGCTGACGCTGCGAAGTTTCTGGCGATGGTTTCTTCGATTTCACTCCTGGCAATATGGCCGCTGATCGCTCCGCGATTCATTCACGATGAACAAGAAACTCGCAGTGTTGATCAGATCACTGAGAACTCCACCGGCAACGAGGCATACTCGCCTGTTTTTCCACCGAGCCCCGAGAGCGCTGGTGCCTTGAATTCAGATGGGAACTCACCGCTCTCCCTGGACCCGCCATCGATACCAACTCCTCTAGCTTTTGGTGAACTCCCGCCGATTCCTGGAGCCGAAGTAGCAGGTCAAGAACTGCAACCACCGCCTCGTAGTCTTAAGGTCTTTCTCTCTCAGTGGAAGATGAACGACCTCATTTTCATGTTCGTTGAATCCAATCTCTCGCCGGATCGAGAAGGCCATCCGAGAATTTGGTTTGCGATAGTTCCGACCGAGTGGAGAAAATCGTTTGTTCAGAATGCGTCCAGGATGACCGGCATTCCGATTGAGAACGTTGCTTTTCTGACCACGCGCGTCTCTCTGTCGGTGATGTTTATCGGCTTAGCCTTCTGGTGGAGTTGGCGCGCTGCAGGAACTGACGACGCAAGTGAGTGGCTCCGTTATCTGTTCCTGACACTGGCCTGGTTTTGGATTCTCTCGCCGACTCTGAATCCGTGGTACTGGACCTGGGCGATTCCGTTTTTGGCGTTCACCAGATCCCGGTCCTGGCTGCTTGTTTCAGGTCTACTGTTCCTATACTACTTACGATTCTGGTTCGCCGATCACTGGGAAATAAACGGAGTCTGGGGAACACACTACGCAGGCGAAGACTTCTTCCATTATGTATTCGTTTGGCTTGAACACATGCCTTGGATGCTCGCGCTAGGCTGGGAGACTTTTGGTCGAAAGCGAATGAATCAAGATTCAGTATGGGCTTGAAAAGGAAGAAGTATCTACTCTTGAAAAAAGCCCGGCATTTTCAAGATGCCGGGCTTTTCAATTTGAGTATTTCTCTTTTGGTGATAGAACTATCTTCGTCGCTTTGGCAGCGGAGTGACTTCCGGAACAGATTTTGGTGATTCTTTTCGATATTGGATCGCTTGTGACGGCCAGTTAAGATCCCAGGCATTGATGACTCGCTGAGCATTTTTGTTGACTGCATCTAAATTCGGCTCCCAGCTCCAGTCGTCCCAGTCGAGTTTTTGATGCTTCTCGAAATACTCGGGTGGCATTGAGGCACAGGTCGATTCATATGAAGGCCAAGAAAAATCTGGGAGGGAGGGAAAAGTTGCGAATGCAGGTGAGCTTGGAACCGGTGGGTGCGCCCATGGAAATTCGGTGCTGGAGACACTCTTTTCAGGCAGCCCCAGCAATTCTTCCTCTTCCTCCTGAGTGATGATCCTTGGAGTGATTAACGCAAACAGCTGATTCGCAGTTGATGGAGCAACAGCAATGCCATTTTCGATAAGCAGTCTTCTGTCTAACTGCCTGGAAGGTGCGTCTTCAGTTCTGACGAAGAACACGCCGGTGTGACCGTCAGGAATCGTTTCGGAAGCACTGAAGATCCAGTTCGAAATTTTCGCTTCTCCATCCCTACCCAACATGACTTCTAAACGAATTGACCGTCGATCTTCCGTAACTTTTCCATGAAAAGAAACTTGCGTCATACTTGTGCCAATACTGGCGATTTGATCATTGAATGTCGTCAAGCGTGGTGACATCAAGAGAGAGTATCTCTCACTTTGTTCTGCTTGCGTGATGCGATTCTTTAATTCCTTCGTTTTTAGAGTTTCACGTAGTGCCCATGTGTCTGCAATTTCAGCAGGGACGCTGACAATCTTCACATCGTATGTGATTTGCAGATCCTGTTGCCGACGCATTTGATTCAGTAGTTCTTCAAGTTTCTGATGGAGACTTCCCGGTGCGCGCACCACCAATGAAAGTGTCTTTGGATGGTAGGTGATTTCAGTCCCTTCTTTCAGAGTCTCTTCGCGCACTGCTATGCTCTTGATGGTATCGGCAATGATTTTTGTAAAGACTTTTGCATTTTTGCTCGTTTCATGACCTCTCTTTTCATTTGACACAACTGGCACAATCATATCTGCGATCTGATAGACATGCGTGACGAATTCATCTTGATCACGAGTTCGGATTCGTTTTGTGCGAATCTCTTTCCAGTTCTTCGCTCCGGCCTCCTGCAAACGCCTGTTCCAGTGATCAGCCACGAGTTGGGTTAAGGCGTCATTGGGAAACCGCTTACTGAGTTCTTGAAACGCGGCATTCGCTTCGCCGAAATCATTCGCCTTTGTGGCCTGATAATAGGCTCGCGCGAGATCGCTTTCCGACGACTTCGGTGGGGCTTCTGCGGAGAGTGATCCGGTTGTGCCGACGAGAAGAAAGAGTACAAGAAATGGTCGCATGAGTTGGCCTCCGTGCTTGTTTCAGTTTCCATCTACCAGTTAATGTACGCAGAAGTCCGTGTTGCCTCCAGATCAGATTCGATGCCTACACCCCCTGAATCGCTTTTACCGAAAACTTGTCGCCTGCTCCAGGAAGGCATTGACCGAGGCTTACATCTCGGGGCGCAGGTGTACATCTCCCGTGATGGAAACGAGTTAGCGAACTTTGCTGTTGGCGAAAATTCCGCAGGCGAGCCACTGGGGAGAGACGTTCTCTGCGCTTGGCTTTCAAGCGGAAAACCACTCACGGCGGCTGCGGTGATGCAATTCGTTGAGCGAGGCAAGCTTCGACTGGAAGACCGCGTTGCGGCAATCATTCCTGAGTTTGCGGTGAAAGGCAAACAAGACGTCACAATCTTTCACCTTCTCACCCACACAGGCGGGTTGCGTCCGGTTGTCTCCGGCTGGCCTCGAAAAAGTTGGGAAGAGATCATTGCAAAGATCACTGGGACTTCGCTTCGCATGGATTGGGAACCGGGTGAAACGGCTGCCTATGATCCTGGATTGTCATGGATGATACTGGCGGAGGTTCTTCGGCGAATTGACGGTCGACTGGTCGATGAAATTGTTCGGCAGGATGTTTTGGAACCGCTCGGCATGGCAGATTGCTGGATGGCAATTCCGAAGCATCTTCATTCTGCCTATGGAAATCGCATCGGCATTCTCTATAACATCGTCGACGAACAGTTCCAGCCGACTCGCGGGCACGAACTTGAGTACTGTCAGTCTCCATCACCTGGTGGAAGCATGCGCGGCCCGATTTCGCAATTAGGACTTTTCTACGAAATGTTACTTCGCCGTGGAGCAACAGAAGATGGACGGCAGATTCTCCCCGCAGAAAGCGTGAAGGCAATGACTTCGCGGCAGCGGGAAGGGAAGTTCGACCGGACCTTTCAACATCAACTCGATTTCGGTTTAGGATTGATGATCAACTCGAATCAATACGGTGCAGAGACCGTTCCGTATGGGTTTGGTCGACATGCTTCTCCCGAGACCATTGGGCATGGCGGCGCGCAGTCGTCGATTGCGTTCGCCGATCCAGAGCACCAGCTTGTTGTCGCAGTCGCTGCGAATGGATGCCCAGGGGAAGAATTGCACAACGAGCGTTTTCGGGAACTCAACTCAGCGATCTATGAAGATCTCGGTCTGACCACTTCAAGCCACAAGAACTGAGGGGACGAAAAAATGTGGCAGGACGACGTTGCTCTCGGAGTTTGCACGCTTCCCTTATGGCAATTCGTGATCGGCAGTTCTGTTCTGTTTGGGCTGATCACATTGGCTGGAACACGTAAGTCGTTGCAAGATTGCAAACTGGAAGTCGGGAACTGGCCTCAGCTGTTCGGTGTTGCGTGCGTCTTGCTTTCCGCTGCATTTGTCGTTTGTGTTCTAGGGAATCAAAGCCAGCAGACTCCTGTCGTTATCCCTTCTGAAGTCGGTCGAAATTACCGAGTTCTCTATCACGTGATTCTCATCGCCTTGCTATTGATGATCACTGCGACAGACATCAAAAATTACGATGTACTCGAATGGACTTGCTGGCTCGGGATGTTGATCGGAGTTGGTGGAGCCATTGTGTCCGGAGAATTTCAGTTAGTTCATGTCTGGGTCGACTGGAACCAGGAACAACCTCAACTGGCAGGGGCATATATTCCGATCTGGCTGGATGCACATCAACATTTACACGGACTTGCCTGGAGTTTCGCTGGGTTGATGACTGGTGTCGCCATCGCCTGGCTGACGCAGAAGGTCTCTTCGTTCGTCTTGGGTATTCCAACCTTGGGAACCGGTGATGTTTTCATCATGGCGATGATCGGAGCATTCCTCGGTTGGCAGCCGACGATAATTGCCTTTGCTCTGGCTCCCCTCTTTGCTTTATTAATCGGAGGCAGTATACGGGCTGTGAGTAACCGTCCGGCATTACCGTATGGTCCTTTTCTTGCCACTGGTGCGATCACAGTGCTGTTTGCTTGGAAGTCGATCTGGATGCTTGAAGTTCCACTCACTCTTGCTCCGAATCCGGACCGGGATTCAATTTTCGCACTGCGACGTTTCTTCGGCGACTGGGTGACTCTCCTGATGACAGCTGGTCTTTCCATCGGCTTGTTTGTCGGTCTGCTCAGTCTGCTACGATTCTATAAGTCACTAAATTTAAAAAACTAACTTCCGTCGTCAATGATCATCGGACAATGACATGCAAGTCTTTCGCTTCGTACAGCCCTTAGCTCTTCTCTTGCTGTTGCTGCCTGCTGGTCGGGATTGCCCTGCCGGTGATCAACCCAACGTACTCCTGGTGATGACAGACGATCAGGGGTTCGGCGATTTTTCCTTGCATGGAAATCCAATCCTGAACACGCCAAACACCGACCAGTTTGCTCGTAATGGAATTCAGTTTGAACGATTCTATGTCAATCCATTTTGTGCACCGACGAGAGCGAGTCTGCTTACTGGTCGGTATTCACTCCGCACTGGTGTTTGGAGTGTGACCCACAACAAAGAGGCGATGCGCAGCAGTGAAGTGACCATCGCCGAAGCGTTGCGTGAGAATGGATACCGCACCGCCTGTATCGGGAAATGGCACAACGGTGGTCATTATCCACGAACAGCAAACGGTCAGGGTTTCGACGATTTCTTCGGCTTCAACCACGGACATATCAATCAATATTTCAATTCTGAATTGTTGCGTGGCTCGAAACCGGAACAAACAAACGGATACATAACCGATGTGCTGACGGACGAAGCAATCAAGTTTATAGCGGACAATAAAGAGTCTCCATTTTTCTGCTACGTTTCATACAACGCGCCGCACACCCCTTGCCAGGTGCCTGGTGAATGGTTCGATCCATTTCTGGCGAAAGGCCTTGACCCGAAACTCGCTGCGATTTACGGAATGTGCGCGAATCTTGATCACAACTTCGGACGGCTACTGCAAGCTCTTGATGACGCCGAACTTCGTGAGAATACAATAGTGTTGTTCTTAACTGACAATGGGGCCAACTCTGACCGTTTCAACGCCGGGATGCGTGGACGCAAGGTCAGCGTTCACGAAGGTGGGTCGCGAGTCCCGTTGTTCGTGCAGTGGCCTCGACGATTTTACAAACCGAAGGTCGTTCGACAACTCGCTGCGCACTTTGATCTCTATCCGACAATTCTTGGGCTCTGCGGTGCAAAAGCTCCGGCTGGACCACCGCTCGATGGAGTCAGCCTCGTCCCGCTGCTTGACAATCCCGATAGCGAATGGTCGCCTCGATTGCTGTTCACGAACACAGACATGGGAAACAAGCCCAGACCATTCCCTGGCGCTGTGCGGTCCGATCGTTATCGGCTTGTTCATGCGAGAAAAAGCACGACGTGGGAACTCTTCGACATGCACGCTGATCCCGGAGAAACAAACGACATTTCCGCGACTCACCCAGACAAAGTTGCGGAACTGACAACTGCGTACATGAACTGGTGGAACGTCGCACACAAAGGAGCCTATGAGCGAATGTCGATCCCGGTTGGGTATGACGAACAAAATCCGGTCGTGCTGAATGCGTCTGATGGTGAGCCTGACAAACTCAACTATCACCACGGTCCCGGCTTCGCACATGACTGGCTCGTTGGCTGGACAACCACCGACGCCAGCGCCTCCTGGGAAATTGACGTTGTTGAAGCTGGGATGTACCAAGTTGAACTTCAATATCTCTGCCCAGAAGCAGACGCTGGTTCAAGGATTAAAGTGCGTTGCGGAAAGTCCGTTGTCGATGCAATCACGACTGGCAAAACGATCAGCGACCTTCCCTTGTCACACCGCGATGAAGATGAACACGGAAAATACATCAACCGCGACTGGTCAACGCTTCGTCCTGGAGTTCTGCAACTCCAGAAAGGTCGGCAACGACTGAAAGTCTTTGCCACTTCAAAACCGGGAGAGACTGTCATGGAGCTGAAGTCGGTCGTTTTAACCAAACAATAGGACTCTTCCTTTATTCATTCAGGCCTCAGCAATACAATTTTCCAGGATGCTGACGTGTCATTCTTCATTGAAATAAATGTTGGCAACAATTTTGTTTGGCGAACCAAGGTGAATCTGTGACTACATTTCGTTTCTTTTCTGAACTCTCCGTTCCGTGTCTGGCCTTCACGATGTGCCTGTTCACTTGCCTGACAAGTTTGGGTGCCGAGCCTTTTCCAGTCAGCGCAGAGGCTCACAAAATTCATCAATCTGGAATGCTTTTTGATGGTCACAATGATCTCCCGTGGCAGATCCGCAAAATGGCAGGTGGGTCGTTCGACAAGTTGGATATCTCGAAAGATCAGCCGGAATTGCATACAGACATTCCAAGGCTGAAAAAGTCAGGCTTAAAAGCTCAGTTCTGGTCGGTTTAC
>JAJDEL010000279.1 GCA_029259835.1 Planctomicrobium sp.
CGCTCAGGCGCTTTTCGAAGATCAAAATGGAATGCAAATGGAGTTGGGGTCAGACGCGGAGTTCCGAGACTCAAATTCATTCGACGAACGGAACACTGAGAAGTTGTGGCGCGACGAGACAACGATTGATTCGCAAGTCAAAGAGAAACCGTATCAAGTTCGAAGATTCGATGCGACGAAGAGTCCGCACGATTTCTTAGCATGATTATTTACTCGCACACTTAAATTGTGCGACGAACGACATACTTCATAGAGATTATTTAAATCAAGGATGATCAAATGCAAATCTCAGGCGCAAATGATGAACTCGGAAAGAATCAGTTTCTCGAGTTGATGGTGGCACAGCTGCAATACCAAGACCCGTTGGAACCGGTCTCGAATCAGGATTTCCTCGCGCAGCTTGCTCAGTTTTCTGTTGTTGAGGGTGTCGACGAACTCAACTTGCAATTCAAAGATTCTCTGAAGCTGGAAACGCTCGGTCAAGGTGCAGGGTTGATTGGGAAGAACGTTGAATATCAGGACGAAATCACCGGCGACATCATTCGTGGACGAGTAGAAGAAACTCGACTAATCAACGGACAACTAAACTTACTCGTCGGCGAAAAACAAGTCCCACTTGTCAACATCAATGCTGTTATTGCGAATGACGCTGCTTAAATAAATCGCACAATTTCACCAACCGCAGGCTGAGTCTCGTCTCAGTATTTTACGGTCTCGATTCACATTTATATTAATCGCACATTTGAAGTGTGCGGCTAACCGCTACTTCCCCTCAAGGATACTCTCATGGCGAATTCACTACTGACCGGCGTTTCAGGTCTTGCTTCTCATCAAAAAATGATCGAAGTAGTCGGAAATAATCTCGCGAACCTGAATACCGTTGGATACAAGGCGCGGCGTGCTCACTTCTCCGACGTCTTCTACGAAACGATCAAAGCTGGTGGTGGAGGAGGAGCAGGAAGTGGTTCCAATGCAACTCAAATCGGAAACGGAAGTAAGATCGCATCGGTCGGAGTCAACTTCAGCCAGGGGATTCTGGAAACGACTTCATCCAGATTCGACTTCGCTATTGATGGGGACGGGTTCTTCGTTGCAGACTCCGCTGCAGGACCAGCTTTCGCTCGAGCGGGTGTTTTTAATATCAACAATAACGGCTTCCTGGTTGATTCCTCAACGGGATTTCACATCCAGCGTTTCGGGAATGTTGGCGAAACGGACAGTCTGTTCCCAGGTTTTCAGACACCGGGGGATAACAGTATTCAAATCCCATTGGGTGCAACCGTCCCTGGACGAGCGACAATGGAGGCGAGCGTTTCCGGAAATTTGTCGGCTGCCGCAAATGGTGCGCTCAGTCAGATATTAGATTCTTCAACGGGATTGACTGCCTCCTCTGCGGCTGCAACAGGCACAACATTGTTGAACGACCTCGACATCGTTACGACACCACTCGCGAGTGGTGATTTCATTGATGTACAGGGAACCGACGCAGACGGCACTGCACTCAACTTTCAGATTGCCGTCGACGCAACGACAACCGTAGCCGACCTCGTTTCAGCTCTCGACACTGCAATTACTGGTGCGGACGTCATGTTGGGGATTAATGGAGAAATCCAAGTGACTGCCATTCAAGGCGGAGTCTCTTTATTGAGTTTAAACTTGACTGAGAACGCCGGAAATACCGGCGTGATGGATCTTTCAAGCTTCAATTTCCTGACGAGTCAACAAGGTGCAGAAGGAGAGGTTGTTCGCGGGGCTGTCGAAGTTTTTGACGAACGTGGGGCTGGGCACCTCATCGGATTAACATTCGATAAGCAGCTCGATGGCACTTGGACAATGACAGCCGACCTTGATGCCGCTGAAGGAACGATAACGGACGCCACGGTGTCGGGAATCACGTTCGGGACCGACGGAACTCTCTCAGGTGTAACCGGTCCAGACTCGCAGATTGTTTTCGATTTTATTGGCCAGAGTGGCTCTCAAACTGTCCAACTCAACTTTGGAACGACCGGAACCTTGAGTGGCTTAACATCGATCCCGGGAGAGTCATCAGTTGCTTCAACTCAGGATGGATTCTCTACCGGAACCTTGGTTGATGTGAACGTTGAAGGCAACGGTCTGATTGAAGGTGTCGGCAGCAACGGACTGCGATTTCCGATCGCTCAACTGGCACTGGCGACGTTCAAAAACCCGCACGGTCTCTCCGCTTCCGGGAACAACTTTTTTCAAGGATCACTCGCCAGCGGAGACGCACAAATCGGGCAACCTGGCACAAGCGGTCGAGGTCGCGTTTCCTCTGGTCAACTCGAAAACTCGAACGTCGATATTGCCGTCGAGTTCACCAGACTCATCCTCGCCCAACGAGGCTTCTCCGCTAACGCCCGAACAATCACGGTGACCGACGAAGTTCTGGAAGAACTGAATAGCCTGGTTCGGTAAGAAATTGATTGAGACTCTCTGTCGTTTTTGTGCCATGTCCACATCGCGAAGCGGGTTGGACATGGATCGACGTTGTCGGAGCACTCATCATGCACATCTTGCTGACGCGATATGGGCATGGCACACTATTGAATTGAACTGAGCCGCTGCGGGAACTTGTTACGAGACTATTTCCAATTACGTTCATTCTGCAACATGATTGCCGAACAGTCGTCAGGTGAGTAACGTGTGGTTTGTTTTAAGTAAACGTTGAAACCATGCCTCACCTGGACATTGATGATGAGCCAACCGACCACCCGCGTTCTTTTTCTTCTCGTATTCACGATTATTCAACGAGGCATTGATTCGGTAGAAGTTTTCGCGGCGGAGCGACCAAATATTCTCTTTATTCTGACGGACGATCAGGAACAACAAACACTCGGTGCCTATGGCAATACCGTTTGTCAGACACCGAACATCGACCGCATCGCGAAAGAAGGGATGTTGTTCCGCGATGCTCACCATATGGGTTCCTGGTCCGGGGCGGTTTGCCTGCCTTCGCGAACGATGATCATGACCGGTCGCAGTGTCTGGCGGCTGCCGAAAAGACGCAACACCGACGGCAAAGAGTACAACGCGACTAAAGTTGCTAAGCAGAGTATGGCTGCTCTGTTCAATGCCGCGGGCTACGACACCTTTCGGACCTGTAAACGTGGCAATACTTTCAAAGCTGCAAACGAGCATTTCACGGTTCGGCACGACAGTTCGGACCAACGGAGTCCGAAAGGAAGTAACTGGCATGGTCAACGGGCGATGGACTATCTGAACGAGCGTGAATCGACAAAAGATGAAGACCCGTTCCTGATGTTCCTCGGCTTCTCGCACCCTCACGACCCTCGAAATGGGCGAAAGGAACTGTTGCAGAAGTATGGTGCGGTCAATCTGAAAACACCTCCGACAGTTCTGAACCCAGATGCCCCCAAGCTCCCCATCACTTACCTGCCTAAACATCCATTTTTTCACGGACACCCAGGCCTTCGAGATGAAACCAAGGTTGAAGGCGTTTTAACGTCTCGGAGTGAAGCGACAATCCGCAACGAAACCGGTCGAGCTTATGCTTGCATTGAGAATATTGACCACGAAGTTGGACGCGTGCTGGACAAGCTGCAATCGATGAAGGAACTCGACAACACGTATGTTATTTTCACATCTGATCATGGAATGTCTGTCGGCCGGCATGGGCTGACCGGTAAACAAAACTTGTATGAGCATACCTGGCGCGTGCCATTTCTGGTTCGCGGACCTGGGATTGAAAACGGGAGTGAATCGTCTGGGTTTATCTATTTGATGGACGTTCTGCCGACTATCTGCGATCTCGCTGGGATCGACAAACCTAAAGACGCGGACGGAATGAGTTTTCGTTCTATTCTGGAAGGTGACAAGGATCGAA
>JAJDEL010000280.1 GCA_029259835.1 Planctomicrobium sp.
GTGCTTCAATATTTGCAGTATCCGAATCCCGCCGGTTTAGAGCGGGTGAAGGTCGATCGATATTCGCGCACGACGTATGATCGAGTCCCCAAGCCACCACCGCACGGTCCGAAGGGAACCGACCGGCTCACCATTCTCGAAGACACCGATGGTGATGGTCGTGTTGATAAGGCGAAGGATTTCCTCAGCGATTTGAACATCGCGACCGGCTTTCAATTCGGTTACGGCGGCGTGTTCGTTTTACAGACTCCCTACCTTCTCTTCTATCCAGACCGCAACCGCGATGACGTTCCGGACGGCGACCCGGAAGTGCTGCTGACAGGATTCGGAATGGAAGACACCAGTTCACTGGCGAATTCACTGATCTGGGGTCCGGACGGCTGGCTATATGGAACTCAGGGCACCAACATCACGGCCAATATTCGCGGTATCGAGTTCGAGCAAGGGCTGTGGCGCTACCATCCAACGACAAAGAAGTTCGAGTTGTTCATTGATGGAGCCAGCAACATGTGGGGGCTTGACTTTGACCGCAAAGGCAACCTGCTCGCTGGAACAAACTACGGTGGTTACCTGATGTTTCACGGTGTCCAGGGCGCTTATTACCAGAAGTCATTCGCCAAACATGGTGAGTTGCACAATCCGTTCGCTTTTGGATACTTCAATCACGTTCCGCACAAGAACTTTCAGGGTGGGCACGTTACGGTCGGTGGATTTCTTTACCAGGCAGATGCTTTCCCGCCGAGTTTTCGAGACAAGTACATTGCGGTCGATACGCTGGCTCATGCGGTCCGCTGGCATCACGTGAAACCAAACGCATCGACACTGCGCAGCGAGAATGGTGGCGTGCTGCTTCAAGCCAACGATAATTGGTTCGCTCCTAGCGACTGCACGATGGGCCCTGACGGAGCCGTTTATATCGCTGACTGGTATGACCAGCGTACGGCTCATCCCGACCCAGACGCAACGTGGGATCGCAGCAACGGTCGCGTTTATCGTTTGTGCTGGAATGAGGCGAAACCGTCAAAGCAGATCGATCCACAATCACTAACGAGCGAACAACTGCTCGACTGGTTGAACAGCACCAACGAATGGAAAGTCAGACGAGCGCGGCGCGTACTCGCAGAACGTGGTGACGGCAAAGTCGTTTCCCGGCTTAGAAAGATGCTCCACGAGTCGAACGACGACCACCAGACCTTGCAGATACTATGGACTTTGCACGTTCTAGACGGTTTGGACACAAAGTTGATTGCAGAGTTGCTCGACCATCACGACCCTTCAATCAGGGCGTGGGCTATACGTTTGCTCGCGGATGACACTGAGAAATTGGAAATTGAACATCAAGGAGATGCCGCGCAGTTGCATGCAATGGTCATGCTCAAGCTCGCACAAATGGCAGTATCAGACATCAGCCCGATAGTCGTCCGGCAATTGGCTTCAACGGCGAAGCGGCTCCCACCAGAAGAGAGCATTCCCATCGCACGTAACATTTCTGGTCGCACGGAATTCCAGAGCGATCCGTACATTCCTCTGCTGACGTGGTGGGCCGTCGAACACCATGCCATTGCGGGAGTTGAACAGGTGCTGACGGAGTTCGTCAGTCCCGAGGGTTGGCAGACGCCACTCGCGCGCGACGTGATACTCGGTCGCCTGATGCGCCGTTATGCGGGTGATGGCAGTCAGACAGGCTTTGCAGCATGTGCCCGATTGCTGGTGTCTGCACCGAATCAATTTCAAAGACAACGAATGATTGCCGAGATGGACACTGGCTTGAAAATGCTCGGTCGGAAGAAGCTCCCACGCCTTCCTCTTCCTGGAAACAATCTCGCCGTCAAGCAGGTTGACGATTCAGGTACTACAGGACGGCTGAAAGCGATCCCACCGGAACTGGCCGACGCACTGACTGGTATTTGGAGTGACAACACAACTGATCCGCTGATCATTCGCGTTTTCATACGGCTTGGCAATCAGGCCGCAATCGATAGAGCCGTTGCTCTCGTCATGGACAAGACCGCAACAGAGAAGACACGTTTGTTGATGCTGGAGATTCTGCAAGAATTGGGAGACGAAGAGACGTGTGTTGGCCCAGCGCTTATGCTTGTCGCCGATTCCGAACCGAGAACGATTCACCTCGCAGCTCTGAAGTTGCTGGGGCGATTCTCGGATGAACGGATTGCCAAACAATTGCTGACCGCATACCCGAAAATGGAACTCCCGCTGCGTGACTCTACCCGTGATGTGTTGTTGGGTCGAGTAGTTTCCGCACTGGCATTTCTGAATGAAATCGATGACGGCACGTACACGCCCGATGAGATGACGGTCGATCAGTTGCGACGTGTGGCTCTGCATCACGATGATCGTATCGACGTACTCGTACGAAAACACTGGGGCAACATTCGTGCCGGCACACCAGAAGAGAAGTTGGCGGAGATCCGACGCATCAACAACGACCTGCGAGCCGGATCGGGAAGCGAGACCGAAGGAAAACTTGTCTTTGAGAAGACCTGTGCCTCATGCCACAAGCTGTTCGGCAATGGCAAAGAGATCGGTCCCGACCTCACGAAATCAAATCGCGGAGACCGCAACTACCTGCTGGTCAGTATGGTCGATCCAAACGCTCAGATTCGCAAAGAGTACCTGAGTTACATCGTCCTGACGGTGAATGGTCGCGTCATGACTGGCTTATTAGCCGAAGAGACTCCGACCAGCGTCACGGTACTCGGTGCGAAGAACGAGCGAACAACAATCGCTCGCGAAGAGATTGAGGAAATCGAAGTTTCTCCAGTATCACTGATGCCTGAGAACATTCTGAAGGATCTGAAACCACAACAACTTCGCGACCTAATGCGATACTTGGAAAGCACTGGAAAATAGCTGGACTCGGAGCAACATGTATCAGAGAGTAGCAATTAAAGGAAACCAAAATTCTATGCAGACCACATCACCAATTCCGTCTCTAACGCGCCGCACGTTCCTCACCGCAGCAGCCGCAGGAACGATGAGCAGCGTCGTGAGTTCCGCTCAGAAAAATCCACTCACAAAGAAAGCACGTATCGCGATCACGCTCGACTTGGAGATGAGTCGCATGTACCCGACACGGGACGTGATGGAATGGGATTTCCAGAAAGGAAATCTGAACGAGCCGACGAAGAAATATTCCCTTGAAGCCGCCCGCATCGCCAAAGAACGCGGCGGGCTGATCCATTTTTTCTGCGTTGGACGCGTGCTGGAGCAGGCCAATATCGAATGGCTGAAACAAATCGCCGCGATGGGTCACCCGATAGGAAACCACACCTACGATCACGTCAACCTCTGGTCTTCGAAACCTGAGCAGACGCAATTTCGATTTCAGCGATCGCCATGGCTGATACGCGGGAGAACAGCAGAGGAAATCATCCGCGAGAACATTCGCATCACGACCCTGGCTATGAAACAGCGCGTCGGAATCGACGCCGATGGCTTCCGCACCCCAGGTGGTTCGAATGCCGCGCTCAATGGTCGCGAAGACATCCAACAGTTGTTGCTCGATGAGGGCTTTACGTGGGTCAGTTCCAAGTACCCGTCTCACAAGAGCAGTCAAGCCGGTACAAAACCAGGTGAAGATGTCTTCGCCTCAATCGTAGGCGCGCTACAACAGGCGCAGCCGTATGTCTATCCCACGGGACTGATCGAAATTCCAATGAGTCCGATTAGCGACGTCGGAGCTTTTCGCACGAGCCGCTGGAAGCTTGCCCACTTCCTGAAATCGGTCCAGCAGTGTGTCGAGTGGGCCATCGAAAACGGAGCAGTGTTTGATTTCCTCTGTCACCCGTCGATTATGTACGTCGAAGATCCTAAATTTGAAACGGTGAAACTCATTTGTGATCTGGTCAAACAGGCCGGAGACAAGGCCGAGATCGTCGGGCTGAGTACGATTGCAAA
>JAJDEL010000029.1 GCA_029259835.1 Planctomicrobium sp.
ATTGTGATAAGAGTGGCTTAGAAAAACTCATTGCTAAAGCAGCCATTAAAGAAATTACCGCTAAGTTGAGCTCTTCAGGGCCGCTGGAATTTGTCAAAGATCTCCTTTCAGATATAAATGTAAATGACTTTATGTTCGGTATTAAATACTATGATTCCTCAAAAGGAAGAGCTGAACCTGTTAGTGAGCTTCATGTGGTTTTGGAGGCGGATGGAAACTTAAGACATGAATATGCAAGTTCAATACGAACATTTTTGAGACGTTATTTGCAGCAAGCTTATTTTGAGAAGCTTGAAGTGCAGGGTGCATCGTCATCTGATGCTCATTTTAAAAAAATCCTAAAAGTCCCCGCTGATTTTTTCAATGCAGAATGTCAAGACGAGATGATTCAAAATGTATTGCTGTTGTTAAAATCTGCAGGCTATAGCGAAGCCGATCAAATAGCTGCATTACAAGAGGATTTGAAGTCGATTTTTGAGGATAAGCTGAAAAAGGCTAACGTATCAGATTTTATCGATCTTATGTATGCGCCCGTTAATCTTGGATTTATCCATATAGAAGGGGCCGATGTAAGTTCACAAGTGCTTGATGAGACAGAGGCACTCGAAATACTATTTTCGAAAGACTTAAGCACACTATCACATGAAGAGGCTACCAAGTTATTTGATCCTGACTCGGTTCTTTTATTTGTGGCAACGGCAGATGCTGGAGACATCAAAGCTGTAATCGTTGAACTACGCGAAAAAGGTGAAGCATATAAATCTCTAGCAGATGCCATTTCTGTGCTTGCGGCACGTCCAGACTCTGCGGATAAACGAGCATGGTTCGAACAGTCGAATCAAGCGGGTCGCTTACGTCGAAGCCAACAATATTTTTCTGCAGCACATAACGTCGAGCAAGCAACCGCAGCACTATTAGCAAAAAAAGCAGATGTGTATGATCAAAATACGATGGCTAGAATGCAACAACAGCTTGCAGCACTTACTAAAGCTGTTACCGAAGCCAGAGAATTAGCAGAAGTCGATCCATCTGGACGAGTAATGAAAGCACTACAAGACTCATGGTTGGCAATTGATAAGATGGTGCAATCGATTTTAAGCTCAAGCTGTGTTCATGATGATTTTTATAAAATCATTAGAGAAGATGTGCATCCGTTGGTTGCTAGTTATCCTAGCCATAGATTACAAACAAGCACTCTGCATGCGGCAACAAAAGATCCGACTCAGTACGCTCATTCAGTGTCATTAATCACGACCGTATTAAACGAGTTATCCAGGCCGCAGAATGATTACCGGTTTATTTCTTCTAGTTTTGCACAGTTATTTTCAGCAGAGAGTTTGAAAAATATATCTAAGTCAATGACTCCAATGCAACGCGAGGAGCTTGAAAGAAAAATTGATTCTGTACACAGTGTATTTAAAGGAAGACTGGACGGGGGCTTAATGGTCCAACTGCTTAATGAATTAAAAAGTGCATTATCCCGTCCAAATTCAACAGACATCGCAAAGCTTGTAGCAGAGTATATCGCTGAACACGGTGACAGAATGAAAGGCCCAAACCAAGACAGAATGAAAGGCCCAAACCAAGACAGAATGAAAGGCCCAAACCAAAGAGCGGCGCTGATGTTATTAATAGGAAAGCCTGAATATGCTGTGAAATTTAACCTTTTATTAGATTCTTGGCTATCAACTATTCGTTTCTCTATAACGGCCTCTCTTACAAGCGACGATTCTACTGATAAGTTAGTCTCTATGGTGGATGGTTTGGACAGTCTAGTGGTTGCTGGCGAAAAACCATTATTGCCTTATAGCAAAGGCTATGTATCGCTAGAAATGCTAATGACGTTGGCCCATGGCCGAGCCGAGCGTAAAGAGAGAGCTCTATCATATCCCGGCGTTAAAGCATCACCAAAAACAGCATTATTTATAGCAGACTTAGTTTATGGCCGGCCAAGTGAAGCAAAATTATCTGCAGTTGATGCTGCCATTAGCGAAGTGCACCGAGTTTTATCTGGTGATAATGCAGAAGAACTTAGTGAAGCATCTTTAGCTGTGTTACAAGAAGTGAGAGAGACACCAGCATTATCACTTCGTTTTGAAGATAAATTAACGCAGCTTAAAGAATTAGTTACTCAACGATTCGCAACGATTTCCCAGGCAGTAAATGAGCTGTATAGCAATTATAGTTTTGATAATCCGTTAAATATGCTGAAGGTGAATTTGCCTAACTTGCAAAATGTTTCTCAAATTGTGCTGTTAGCGCAGGCAACTGGAGCACCGGTGAAATTCTCCGAAGAGTTACTAAAAGCATACGAATTAGTGGTTGAAATGATAAAAGGAAACTCAAGGCTAGTTCGAGGTGATTCGTCGGTTTACTCTAGTACGGATCAAGCGGCAAAAATGGGTGAGCGCATGGCGTTTCTTGCTGAGGTCGTTTTAGAAATGACACCTTCAACTAATGACGCAGCTCAAAACAGAAAAGCTTTCTTAACACAGCGTTTAAATGCAACCGGCTATGGTTATTTAATGCAAGCGGCAGGAACGAATGTGCGAGCGCCAGAAGGTGATGTGAAATATAAGTATCGCTTTGCGGGTGAGGTATTGCCGTTTTCATTACAAGATAAAGCTTTAGCTAAGCGTATTGTTACTAAACGTAAGTTTCGAGGTGAGCTCTCTGGCAGTGGCCAACCACAAACGCCTCATGTGAAGGCTTGTCGTGAAATATTGGCTGATATGTCTGAATTTGCTTTAGCAGCAAATGAGTTA
>JAJDEL010000281.1 GCA_029259835.1 Planctomicrobium sp.
GGCTGAATACTGTCGTACCGTTTGTTGTCCATTCGTCGGCCGGAACGAAGACGCATATCGAGATTACTTTTCCTCGATCCAGAGGCTGCAGTTCTATGTGAGTAATGCAGGATATTGGCGTGGATTCGATGGTCGTACGCGATTTGTTGCAGGGCATAGTATTCGTTGACATGATCGGGCAAACCATAGCCATTCATCTCACAGGAGAACGACGCTTGGCGAGGTAATGCGAAGGGAAGAACTTTGACTATCAGCGGAACCACGCGTCCGTCGGAAATTGTGATCTCCCCCTGGAGAAGGCCTGGGGAAGCATCGAAGGGAATATAGATATCGGTAACAACGGAATGATCAGTATCGGGTTTGAGCAAAATGAAATCAGGCATCGGCAGCAGTGGATCGGGAATCAAGCGGCCGTTTGCCGGAACGTAGACAGCTTGATGCAAATCGATCCGAGGCTCAGGTTTGTCCAGTTGGATTTTAACGGACACTTCTTCGTCCTTGTCACCTCGCAGCAGCAACTGAAATCCGACCACTTCGCCCGCAGCGGCTGTAAGCTGAACTCGCCGACCGTCGAAGATCGCGTTGTGAGTCCGGTAATCTCCTGGCAGTTCGCCGACAGCCTTTCCTGAAGAGTCATACTTGTCTGTGACCGGAATTACGCTCAGACCAGCAACTGGCGACGAATGTGCTGGTGCAAAGGCCACCTTTGGTTTATCGATCGAAACGGAATTCAGAATCACGCCACGGAACTTCACAGGTTGTGAATGTTGTCCTGTACGATTCAGCGTGACGACCTCGATTTCATACGGCTGATCTACAGCGATTGATGAGGGGAGGTCTCGGAGTAGAATGGTTTGCCTATGACCATTCATCACGAGCGGAATATTATGTCGGCCAAGTAACTTACCATCGATGGTGACTTCGTAAGCAAACCCATCATGCATAGGAGACTTCAGTGTCAGCCGCGCGGAGGTACTGTCTGCCGAAGCCAATCGCAGCTCTGTCGCAACATCTGGAACTGCCTCAACCTGATCGTCAAGCTCAACAATCAGATACGGCTTCTTTCCAGATTGCTCATGCGCAAAGATCGTCGGATTGCGTCGAGTGTCCGCACTGTGTTCATGAATGGCCAGCCCATGAGCGACACCAATCGCCATCGCATGAATCATGTCGGGTGGCACGTCCCAATGATAATTGCCATCACGGAATTTTGTGTTCGTATTGTGTACCAGGGTAAATCCGTTGCCGCCACATACCGCCGGAAACCGAGCTCCCTTGTAGCCCCAGTCTTCAATGCCAGCAATTCCTGCAGTCAGACCGTTTGAGCGCTGTTCATCCCACGGTGTGGCGATTGTGGAAATGGTAACACCAGAAATCTCCTGTTTCCCTTGCACGCAAACCAGCGTCGCGTTTTTCACTCGTTTTCCTGAGATGGCAGAAGTGTCAAACGCCATAGCAACCATATGTTGATTGCCTTTGATACGAATCCGCCCCTGTTGACCGGCGTTCAGTGCCCACTCGCCATCAACCATGACGATCGAGTTGTCTTTGGTCACTGGCAGTTGAGTCGGATCTCCCGCGATGGCATCCGTTACGACAAGCAATAATACTGAGAGCAAAACAAACAGGAACAGCATGGTAGAGCTCGCTTTTGAAACTCATGATCGATGGTTGTGTAAAGACAATGTAGTCGGATGAATGGGGCCATCAAGCCACGCCAAATTAACTGCCCTGAAACGCCATACCCCAGCAACTGTATCGTAAACGACACCCTGCATTGAATCCAGGAAAGTTCTTGATAAACAGGCGCTGTCTAGCTAGTGCCTTGTCAGGCTTCAAATGATGGATCGTCGACACAAAAACCGCACTCCATTGTCGTGCCCATCAAACTTTGTGATCCATCAAGACACGATTGACACTGCATTCGTCAGTGTTTGCGTTAATATTTGAGGGTTCGGGTGACTAAATGGGTTATAGGCATTCGACACGAGTTTTTCGAATGAAAAGTCGATGACGATTGAGTCGACTCCTCACGAATCTCGGCTCAACATATGGAGTCACGTTCAATTCCAGCATGGATGCTGCTCTGTGACTCGTTCTCTGGTTCATATGACCTTTGTTGTCGCCTCTTTAGGAGCGGTGTTCTGCTTTGGGGAAGAACCATCAGCGCGCCCATTTCCAGTCGATTCAACACTCACTGAATTGCCAATTCCTCCAGCACTCGAGCCACCACAAAGATCGCTCACTCTGGAAGAACTACAGACAACCGCTTTCCAAAATAATCCAACATTGGCAGCTGCTGCTGCCCGCATGCAAGCAGCACGCGGTAATTGGGTGCAGGCAGGACTGTATCCGAATCCAGTCATTGGCTATCACGGAACTGAAATCGGAAACTTGGGGACGCCCGGTCAACAAGGCGGCTTTGTCAGTCAAAGATTCATAACCGGAGGTAAACTCAAACTCGATCAAGCAGCAGCTGGCCAAGAAATCAACGAAGCCCACTTTCGGTTTCATGCCCAGGAACAGCGGGTACTGACGGACATTCAAATTCGATTTTATGAGATGTTGGCCGCTCATCGCCGGTTCGAATTGACGAAAGGACTTGTTCGCATTGGGAATGACCTAGTCAGTGCGACTGAGAAACTCATCGAAGGTCGGCAGCGATCTGAGAACGATTTGCTTCAAGCTCAGATTCGAGCAGACGAAGCCGAAATTCTTCAAGACAACTCTCGA
>JAJDEL010000282.1 GCA_029259835.1 Planctomicrobium sp.
TGAGTTCGGTGGGATGCAAAAGGAATGATGCCTGAACTCAACACATCTCAGGCTCTAGTGATGTCCGTTTGCAACATCGACTGGCCCTGGTGGTTCATGATTCAGGCGTAGACCTGGCGGTGTAGTTCACAAGAAAGATTCCAGACGCAACGAATACTCCTGCAAGTATGAGCCACCAGGAGAGGTGATCTCCACGCAACAGATACGCCAACAGGATTCCGCAAATCGGCGTCACAAAACTGAAGACCGAAACCTGAGAGGCTCCGTGTTTTTGCAGAAGTTTTGCGTTGAGAACAAAACAGAATCCTGAAATCACGATACCTCCGAATAGCAGAGCGACGACCGCCTCTGTATTCAGTGGAACGCCGGAGTGAGTTTCATAGACTCCACTGAACAGAAACAGTAAAGCGGTGCCGAAGATGTCGTGCCAGAAGATCAGAGAAGCTGGCGCCGCAAACTTCGTCGCCCATTTCACCACGAGGATTTTTATTCCAAGAGTCAGCCCGCTCAATGCGAGAATCAGATCTCCTCTGAGCGTCGGTTGATCCATTGCGGATGCGTGACCGGCATCTGCTGTGCTGACAAGAAGAATGACTCCAGCGCCAGCCAGAAAGAGTCCAAAGGTCTGATACCAGCGCAGATGAATCGTGCGGATGATCAACGCTTCGTAAGCGGCAACCCAGAAAACGTAGCTGTTGACTAAGACTGTTGCGTGTGATGCACTCGAAAGCCCGGTTCCGTAATTAAACGTTCCAATCTGAAAAAACATCATACAGCCCAGAATCAACGCGACACCCCATTGCTTGCCCTGAAGTACAAGTGGTGAACCTTCGAGGAAACACCACACGAGCATGAAGATGGCTGCCAAGCCAAATCGAATCGCGCCGACGAAAATTGGTGGGTAAACATCGATCGCGAATTGGTTCGCAACCGCCGTCCCTCCCCAGAGGACAACCGACAATAGTGCCAGCGAGACAGAAACAGTCCCCATCGGTGCATGTGTTTCGAAGTTTGGTGGACCAATTGCGACTGTAGCGCGTGCTTGCTTCGAATTTGACGCTGTCATTGTGGTCGCTGTTTTCTATTTGAATTCGTCTTCTCTACTCCTTTGTGGAGAGAGTGGAAGTTGGTGGGTGAAAATGAGTTGACGTTAGTCTGTCGGCCCAAAGGGCCAGTCTTAAGACAGCCCAGGGTATTGAATAATCAACCGCATTCAACCCCAACGGGGTGGCTCTACAACCGGAGTTCAGTACCTAAAAGTAGAGCCATCCCGTTGGACTTGGCTTCCGGATATCATCCTTCCCCAAGGCGGCACTCTATTCTGCCTTGGGCTAACACAGGACCAGCCCTTCAGGCTTGCTTGTCTATCAACATCAGACTGTAACGAAAATTCAGGTTCAGCAAATCGAGGTGAGTTGAGAAAGTAAACGATCAACTTCTTCCCCGGTATTGTAGTGTAACAATCCAATTCGTAGAGTCCCGTTCGGCTCCAGCCCGACAGTTTCTGTAAATGGCAGGGCATAGTGATTGCCTGCCCATGTGAAGAGGCCGTGCCGACCAAGTTCGGCAGATAACACCTGCGGAGTTTTTGAATCGTGTGTGACCGAAACCGTTGGAACGCGATGCTGCAATTGATGCTCCTCAGTGATTCCCCAAATTTTCAGTGAATCAATCTGCTGCAGACCTTCAATCAGCTGCTGTCCAATTTTCTGTTCATGTTCACTAATCGCCGAAAATGAATTCTGAAGTCTTTCGCGGCGTGAAAGGTTTTGAACTGTACTAGCAAGTGAAGCCAGGTAATCAATCGCCGCTGTGACTCCGCAAATGCCTTCGTGGTTCTGAGTTCCTGTCATCCATTTTCCTGGCGCAGAACTCGGGGCAGGGCGGAGTTTATCTGGTTGTAGAGATTCAAGCAGTTCGGCTCGTCCCCAGAGAATTCCGACATGCGGACCGAAGAATTTGTAAGCACTGCACGCCAGAAAGTCACAGTCGAATTCCTGAACGTCAATGAGTCGATGCGGAGCAAGGTGAACGGCATCAACGAATGTCGTCGCTCCAACGGTTTTTGCCAGTCGGACGATCTCCCGGATCGGGTTCACTGTTCCTGTCGCGTTCGAGGCGCCTCCAACAGCGACAAGTCGCGTCCGATTTGAAAGGAGCGAATCGTATTGATCCATCCACAACGTGCAGTTCTCAGGATCAAAATCGATTTGCTTGACAATGGCACCTGCTTCCCGGGCAGCAAGAACCCAGGGAGTGACGTTTGCATCGTGGTCGAGGCGACTTACAATGATTTCATCTCCATAAAACCACGTCTCACTGAGCGCCCTACTTAGAGAGAGTGTCAGCGTCGTCATGTTCGGACCGAAGACAATTTCGTCGGCAGACGGAGCATTGAGGAAGTCAGCGCACGCACTTCGCGCATTTGCGAGCGCAACGTCAGTTCCCAGACTCGTCACAAACGCCGCCCCGCAATTCGCATTGAAGTGAGCAAGGTAATTAGAAACCGCGTCGATCACGGACTGAGGAACCTGACTCCCGGCAGGTCCATCAAAATAAGCAGCAGTATGTCCGTTCACCTCCCGCGAAAAAGCAGGAAACTGTGGACGAATCACATCAAGATTCAACATAAAAAACTTTCAAGCGGCCTGCATAAAATGTTGCACTCTCTTTACCGGACACGGAGGCGTTAAAGCAATGGTGTCTTCGACGGTTCTCCGACGATTTCCTGTACGTACTTCGGGACAGCGTAACCAGGGAGGCGTTCTCGTAGTTGTTCAATGAGCCGCTGCCCTTGTTCAACAGGAACTTCAAAATGAGCCGCACCGGAAACGCGATCAAGTTGATGCAGATAATACGGCATCACACCTAGATTGACGCACCTCTTGCAAAGCAGTTCCAGAGATTCCACGGAATCGTTAATTCCCCGCAGCAAGACGGCTTGGTTTAATGTCGGAATTCCGGATTGAACGAGCCGCCGCAAGGCGTCTGCACAATCGTTGACCAGTTCCGCCGGATGATTCGCATGAACTACAAAAACGGTTTGCAGCCGAGTTCCTGAGATCACATCTATCAACGGCTGGTCAACGCGGCTCGGCAAAACAATCGGTAAGCGAGAATGAATACGAATCCTCTGGATGTGATTAATCTCGGCGATTCGCCCAATTAATTGCGCCAGTCGGGCATCGGTCATCATCAATGGGTCACCGCCGCTGAGGATCACTTCGCTCAGGGAATGATCGGCCGCAACTGCATCCAGTGCTGGCTGCCAATCCTCTAAAGACTTCGGCTCTTCCAGGTAAGGGTATTCTCTTCGGAAGCAATACCGGCAATGAATCGCGCAAACGCCGTTGACGATGAGCAGCGCCCTGCCACGGTATTTCTGTAGCAGACCTTTTTCTGTTCTGGCACTCAAATCACCGACTGGATCTCCAACAAATTCAGGCACTGAGACATTCTCCTCCACGACCGGGAGCACTTGTCGCAGCAGAGGGTCACCGGGGTCCCCAAACTTCATTCTCTTGAGGAAACTCTCTGGAACGACGACCGGAAACTGTTCTGAAGCGGCGTGATTACCGACTTCTGGATCAAGCCCCAAACGTTCGCAGAGTTCACCGGGCGTACGGATTGCCTGCTTCAAGTCCTGTTGCCATGCAGATCCATGGTTCTCGGGCCGGTAACCTTCTAACAGTGCAGAATTCGAAATTTCCATCGGCGTCGCTGTTTGCTTTGAATTGGGCAACATTTGCGGTGTCGCCGACATTTGCTATTCTCCTGCACACGAAATCAATTAAAGGCATGCAAGAGAGGAAGAAACCACTCTTGCTGACTCGACCTGATTCTCCCAAACATCAGACAAATTAGCGATTGAATTGGAATAACACCAATGCCACAGATCAATCCCGGTGACTTTCGTAAAGGTGTCAAAGTGATCATCGAGGGTTCTCCCTACGAAATGATCGATTTCAAGTTCGTCAAACCTGGAAAAGGTCAGGCACTCTACAAAACCAAGCTCCGCAACCTGCTCACGGCAAGCTTGCTGGACATCACCTATCGAAGCGGTGACAGCCTCGAGGCTGCGGACGTTCGCAATGCGGATGGAATGTACTCCTACTTCGACGGCACCAACTATATTTTCATGGATAACGAAGACTTCGAACAAGTTTCGTTGTCTGGCGATGTTTGCAAAGAGCAAATGCGATTCGTCAAAGAAGGCGAACCGTGCGCGTTATTGTACTGGAATGATCAACTCATCAGCGTCACGCCTCCGAAGCATGTCATTCTGGAAGTGACGTTCACCGTCCCTGGCGCCAAAGGGAATACAGCGACAAACGTAACGAAGCCAGCGACTGTCGAAACCGAAGCCGAAGTCGGCGTTCCAGCGTTCATCACCGTCGGCGACCGCATCCGTATCAACGCTGAAACCGGCGAATACCTCGGCCGTGAAACGTAAGACCTGAGTGAGTGTGCATCGGCTCGTGGTCGAGAATCCAGAGCAGCTACTTCGCCCGGGTCCAACTCATTTAGCACCGGCTGAGTCACCCGGTGGAGATCACGTGTGGCGATTTCTTATAATGTCGCGTGATTGATATCCAGAGTCGACGGCAGTTTCCCACCGGTGAAACACCGGCGGCTAAGTGGGACTGATCTTTGAGTCACTCGTGAGATTGCAATCGCAGCACTTGTGCCACATCTCATTTCGCCCATGGTGATCCACCATGGGGAAGAGAGTGAGTGCCAGTTACTTAAGCGGCTCGCTTTCGTGGTCGCTACCCACTCTTTTCAGCAACATTGTTGAATTGGCGGGATGTTCAAAGGTTTCCTGTCCCGATATGCTGGAGGCATGACGTCCGAGTCTTCACAATCTGTCACTCAAATTCTTTCATCACTTCAAGTCGGTGAAGAATGCGACACCGATGCGCTGTTGCAAATTGTCTATCATGAGTTGCGGCGGTTGGCGTCTGCTCGTTTGAAGCAGGAAGTGTCCGGGCAAACATTACAGCCGACAGCACTCGTGCATGAAGCTTACTTGAGGCTCGTTGGAGGTGACGACCAACAGTCTTGGGATTCGCGAGGCCATTTCTTTGCAGCAGCAGCGGAAGCAATGCGGAGGATCTTGATTGAGAACGCGCGACGGAAGGCTTCGGTCAAGCATGGAGGCGAACATCAGCGATTGGAACTGAACGATGCAGACGCAGTCGCCTCTGCTCCTGACTTGAAACTGCTCGCTCTGAACGATGCTATTACTGCTTTAGAAGGGGTCGAACCACGCAAAGCGGAACTCGTTAAGCTCCGTTACTTCGCTGGATTGCAAGAACCGGAAGCCGCCGCCGCCCTCGGCATCTCCAGAGCAACCGCTTCACGCTGGTGGGCATTTTCAAAAGCATGGCTTTACGAACGAATGAGCGAAGAACGGTAGCGCAATTGTTCTTGCCTTTCTAGTTGACCCAGCGTGAAAAGCTACCGACACTGGGGTAGAGGATCTCCTCTGGTATTTAGAACTGTTACTCATTCGGAAATCAATATGCTCCGTTCAGTCATTTGGGCAAGTCTCTCACGAAGCGAAAATCGAAGCAGAACCTCTGCGATCACTCTGATGTTTCTTCCTGCGTTACTGTTTCTTCTCACGTTAGAACAGGTACCGGCCTCCGAAAAAAGTATTCCACCGAATATCGTGCTGATTGTTGCGGACGACTTGGGTTACAGTGACCTCGGTTGCTATGGGGGTGAGATCGAAACACCGCATCTCGATTCCCTGGCGAAGAACGGGTTGCGGCTGACTCGGTTTTACAATACGGGACGCTGCTGCCCCTCGCGGGCGTCACTCTTGACTGGTCAGTATCCGCATCGTGTTGGCGTCGGGCATAAAGTTGCCGACCTGGGACGACCTGGCTATCGCGGAATCATTTCGGAAGATTCGCTCACGATCGCGCAGGTTCTCAAGGATCAGAACTACCGATCATTCATTTCTGGGAAATGGCACCTCGGCACCCCTGACCCGACGACGCATGGATTCGAAGAATTCTTCGGAACGTTGGTCAGTGCGCAAACGTTTTGGGATCCCAATCACTACCTACGAACTCCCGCCGGCAGGCAAGCTCGAAGCTACAACCCCGATCAGTTTTACGGAACAGATGCCGTGACTGACCACGCGCTCGATTTCCTCACGCTTGCGAGAGATACTCTCAAGCAGCCCTGGTTTTTGTATCTCGCTTACCACGCTCCTCACTTTCCGCTGCACGCTCGTCCGCAGGACATTGCAAAGTATGAAGGGAAGTATGCTGTCGGCTGGGACGTCATCCGCCATCGACGACTGCATAAAATGAAAGAGTTTGGAATCGTTCCACAAGAGACGAAGTTGACTCCCCGGTCGCAATACTGGAATTACGGTGAGACGAAGACTGGCGTCAATCCGGCATGGTCATCACTCACAGAAGAACGCAGAATCGATCTCGCTCAGCGGATGGCAATCTACGCCGCGATGGTGGATCGTGTTGATCAGAACATCGGTCGTGTTCTGAATGATCTCACTCAAACTAACGAACTGGAAAATACACT
>JAJDEL010000283.1 GCA_029259835.1 Planctomicrobium sp.
CTAACGCCGAGTCTAAAATTTCGTCTACGTCTACTTAGCAAAGACTGAATCTTCCGGTGAAGTGCAGCAAAAATGTTGTCATTGGGTCCAAAAGCCTGTCGTTCAACTTCGACGGATTCTTCGATAATTCACTGAACTCAATCTCGCCCCAAATTGTCGGAGTGAGTAGAATCTGCCAGGTGTCAACCAATTTCAATTGGTAAAGAGTGGCATTATGTTCTTCTTTCCCCCCCCCTAGACACTCAACCCTAGTCCCTAGACCAACGTCCCATGCGTAGTGAAACCGAAGTCCCAATTCCTGACAATCCTTATACGATTCCGGTTGCTGATCGGCTGAAGCGACTTCCGCCGTACCTGTTCGGAAAGATCAACAAGGTTAAATACGACAAACGTGTTGCCGGAGTCGATGTGATTGATCTGGGAATGGGAAATCCGACGGACCCGCCTGACCCGTTGATTCAAGAAAAGATGGCTCAGGCACTGGAAGACCCGAAAAACCACCGTTATTCGGTCTCAAATGGAATTGGAAATTTACGGGCGGAAGTCGCCAAACGCTACTGGAAGCGATACGGCGTACGCCTGGACCCTGATGATGAAATCATTGCGTGCATCGGCTCCAAAGAAGGCTACAGCCATATGTGTCTCGGTTTGATGGGACCGGGCGATACAGCGATTGTGCCATCGCCGACGTTTCCGATTCATATGTATTCGGTCATGCTTTCCGCAGGCAATGTCATCGCCCTGGATGTCCGCAAGCCGGATGTTTTTCTACAGAACGTGGCTTATACCTGCGAGCATCTGTATCCGAAGCCGAAAGTTGTGGTCGTCAACTTTCCTCACAATCCGTCGTCGACTGTTATTGAAGCAGACTTTTACGTCGACCTTGTTAAGCTCGCGAAGAAGTATGGGTTTCTCGTGATTAGCGATTTCGCCTACGCAGACATCTGCTTTGATGGCTACGTCGCTCCAAGTTTTCTGGCAACGCCAGGCGCGATTGATGTCGGAGTTGAGTTAACATCAATGAGCAAAAGTTACAGCATGGCTGGCTGGCGTGTCGGATTCTGCGCTGGCAACAAAGAAATGGTTCGGGCGTTGGCGACGATTAAAGGCTATTACGACTACGGAATTTTTCAGGCAATTCAGATTGCCGCGATTGTCGCGATGCGGCATTGTGATGCATCGATAGAAACGCTCTCTTCGAAATATCAGCATCGGCGCGATGCGCTGTGTGATGGACTGGAGCGGCAGGGCTGGGAGATTGATCGTCCGAAAGCCGGTATGTTCGTCTGGGCGAAAATTCCAGAACCGTGGGCACAGATGGGGTCGATTGACTTCTCGATGAAACTCCTCGAAGAAGGGGGCGTGGCGGTCAGCCCTGGTCGTGGATTCGGAGAAGATGGCGAAGGCTACCTACGATTGGCGATTGTCGAAAACAGCCAGCGACTCAGGCAGGCTGTCCGCGAAATCGGCAAGTGCGCTCCCGTTGCTACCGCAGAGGCATCTTAGCGCGGCCTGGGTGATGTCACCAAAGAAGAAGCTTCCTTCGGGCCGCTTGGTCAAGGGGCTAGGGATTGAGGGGCAAGGGAAGACGAATGAACACTTATTGGTCACTCCGAAGTTTGTGTCGGTCACCACTGTTGGCTTGTACAGCGCGGTAAGGTGCAAAACCTGAAATCGATAGTAGTATAGAAATGAGCCACTCGGAGAATTCACAAACCACGGATTCAGAATCCTCGC
Organism: Planctomicrobium sp.; assembly: GCA_029259835.1. Taxonomy (GTDB): domain Bacteria; phylum Planctomycetota; class Planctomycetia; order Planctomycetales; family Planctomycetaceae; genus Thalassoglobus. The sequence continues at coordinate 1,738 of JAJDEL010000283.1, forward strand.
TCCGTGCGTGGATTGGGACCGTTCTATTCGCCATGAATATGCTGATGTCGGTCCTCGGCACAGCGGCGATCCTTCGGTATCGTTCTATTGCCCTGAAAGTCTTTGAAGACTTTGATTTCGACATTCCCTGGATTGCACAATTCGCTCTCAGCGTTCCGTATGCAGCGTTGCTTCCTTTTTTTACTGTCGTGTCAATTGCAATTCGGCTTCAGTTAAAAGAGAAGCGATTTCATGTGATCATATTCACAGTTCATTTCCTGATCATCACTATGATTATAGGCCTGTTCGTCGTATCTGTATTACCGACGATGTCTCGGTTGATGAATGAATTGAGCTGAAGCCGGTTTCCAGTTGAATTGTATGGAGTGAGTGATGTCAAAATTCTCCGGATTCTCTCCGTCGATCTATCAGTTTTTGGCTGAACTCGAACAGAACAACGATAAGGAATGGTTCAGCGCAAATCGCGATCGTTATGAAGCCGAGGTCCGTGGACCGGCATTTGCGTACATCGAAGCGATGAAAGCTTCGATTGATAAAATCTCTCCTCATTTCCGAGTCGAAGCAAAAAAAGTTGGCGGATCGCTGATGCGAATTCACCGAGACATTCGTTTCTCAAAGGATAAGTCTCCGTATAAAACGAATGTCGGGATTCAATTTCGACACACATCTGGTTGCGACGCTCACGCGCCGGGATTCTATTTGCACATTTCTCCGGAGGAGAGCTTCTTTGGTGTCGGAACATGGCATCCTGCTGGAGGTTTATTGCACGCGATTCGTAAATGGATCGACAAACATCCCAAAGATTGGAAGAAATCGATCAGCCCAAAGAGTTTTCGAGACCGTTTTGAACTCGTCGGTGACTCGTTGAAACGTGCGCCAAAGGGATTCGATTCGGAGCATCCGTTGATCGTCGATTTGAGGCGCAAAGACTTTATCGCCGTACAAAATCTTGATCAGGGGGATGTTTCTTCAAAGGAATTCATCAAGGAAAGCGCAGCGGCGTTTCGCAGCGCGAAGCCTTTTATGAACTTTCTGTGCCAAGCGATTAACGTGCCGTTTTGACTGAGGGAATTTTCGGTGAATTCAATCTTGATGTGTCATGAAATCCTGATGGCACTGTGAAATCCATCTCTCAGCGTGTTATGCTCTGACTTTCAAATTTCTATGTTTTAGGGATAGGTAATTTCGCATGTTGAGGATTGCTTCTGTTGTTGCCGTCGCTGTAGTTCTTCTGGCTTTAGGAGGCTCTGTCGTTTCGACAACGAATGCACTGCAGCCAGAGCAAGTTGTTAAGACACCACCCACTGCGAAGGGGATCGTCTTTCACGATGCAAATGAAAACCAGAAATTTGATACAGGCGAAAAAACACTCCCAGGCGTTCGTGTTTCAAATGGTCAGCAGATTGTGAAGACCAATGCAGACGGTCGATATGAAATTCCCGTGGACCACGACACGATTTTGTTTGTGATCAAACCCCGCAACTGGCGATCACCCATTGATGATCAACAGTTGCCGAGGTTTTACTATATTCACAAACCGGCTGGTTCACCAACTTCGAAGTTTGCTGGAGTCGACCCGACCGGACCTTTGCCCAAGTCGGTCGATTTTCCACTCTACCCACAAGAAGAGCCGAACCACTTCAAGGCTGTTCTCTTCGGTGACCCGCAACCGCGAAATCAACAAGAAGTCGACTACATCGCCCATGATGTTGTGGAAGAATTGATCGGGACGGACGCTTCGTTTGGAGTTACCTTGGGAGATATTGTTTTCGATGATCTGGACGTCATGGAGGGCATCAATAGAACAATTGCGCTCATTGGAATTCCGTGGTACAACGTTGTTGGAAATCACGACATCAATCTCGATGCGAAAGAGCCAGGACATGCGAACGAAACGTTCGAACGCGTTTACGGTCCGTCTTACTATTCCTTCGACTACGGTGCTGTTCACTTTGTCGTGATTGACAACATCGAATGGGTCATTCCTGAAGATGGTGGAAAAGCAAAATACCGAGGAGGCATGGGCGACGAGCAGCTTGAGTTCATCAAAACTGATCTGGCTCAGATCCCAAAAGAGCAGATGGTCGTGCTGTTGATGCATGTGCCAATCACCGACGTGCATGATCGGCATGGGCTGTACCGCATTATCGAAAATCGACCGCTTTGTATTTCGATCTCCGGTCACACACACACTCACGAGCATGTCTGGCTTACGGATTCAGATGGTTGGGAAGGGCCGAAGCCACAC
>JAJDEL010000284.1 GCA_029259835.1 Planctomicrobium sp.
CCGATTTGCATCTGGCTGAAGTCGCCGCGTGTCATAAAATCCTCACGATGGTCATGGGCCAACCGATCGATGTTGCCGACGAACTTCGCGAAAGAATGTATGCCTTGGGGACCACGAAAGAGTCGGAAGCCTATGGTCCGACTCCTACCACTGCTCCTCAAATGACAAGCGGTATGGGCAGCACAAGGGCAGGGGACTTCAGTGATGGTCTGCCGGAATACCTCACACGAGGAAGAAAAACGGCGAAACTCTGGACGGCGCTAGCTGTCCTATTAATGGCAGGTGTCTGGGGATTTTTAGTTGTTTCAGACGAGTCAATCTGGACGACGGAAACGGACAAAATGGTCGCCGTCAATGAGCCAGTCAATATCGCAGGGGCAGAGGGAAACGACCAGCCGATGGTCACTCAGGTCGAAGCAATTCTTGCAGAGAATCAGCAGGCGAATCAGGTCGCCGCTGAGGAAAAAACGCCTGTCGTGACGGCTCACAATAACGAAGGCACTGCAAAACCAATCTCTGCCAATCCCCCTCCGCCGCCTGAGACTGATGTCGCAGTTGCGTCGCTTGTTCAACCAAAAATCGCCCCCCCCAAGGTTATGAAAAAACCTGCAGACGGAGACTCCACTCCCAAGGTACCAGCGGTTGCTCCGATTCCGGACGCACCACCAGCGACGGTTCCGCAAGCCCCCTCAACGCCTGCGGTCGTCAGCGAATTGTCAGAAGGAGAGTTGATGATCGTTGCGTCAACAGGGGTCAATATCTCCCTGACGAACGACGAACAAACCTGGGTCACAGTCAAAGAGGGATTCATCGCTCCGGGAGATTCCTTCGCAGTTCCAGTTCCATTTTCCGGAAGCTTGAATTTCCAAAACGACATGACGATTCAGCTTATTGAAGGATCGCGTATCCAGCGTTTGCCTCATGGTGAAAAAGCTGATCTCAGACTCGCCGTCAACCAGGGTCGCGTTCTGATAAGTCGTCCGAAGAGTTCCTTGAAGCCTCGGATTGTTGAGGTCGTGATCGGAAAACAAATTTGGAAAGCAGATTTCTCTGAACCCGGGACAGAACTCGCCGTGGAAGTCATTCTTCCGCAACCAGGCGGACGTCTTGAAGGAAAAAAGACATTGCCTCTCCAAGGCGGCTTCGCCGTGACTCAAGGAAAACTCAAGCTAGAGTCAGACGGGCAAGAGGCCATTGAACTCGTTGCTTCAAACAGATGGATTTCATTGCCGAAGGTCAAAGGAAAACTGAATTTGGAAAGCGTCTACGAAATCCCAGCATGGACCAGAGCTTCTGAAGTTCGCCTTACGCCTGCCCGCCGTCAATTGGCAATCGCCTACGAACGAGAATTCAACACGAATGTCCTCGCCAGCATTGGTCCAGTCGTCTCCGACCGCAGAGCCAGTATTTCTGAATTTGCAACACAAACAATGGCCCTGACGGGCAGCTTCCTGGAAGTGATCCCGGCTCTTCAGTCTGACCATGAAGAATCGCGGTTCACCGCCATTATTAGTTTGCGACAGTGGCTAGCAAGCAACTCAGAGAACGAACAGCTTTTGCGAGAAGAGCTGGAACGGCAAATGAGGCCTGATCTCATCGACACAGTCATTGACTTCCTCTGGGGATTCTCCAATGAAGAAGCTCAGTCCCCCGAAGTTTCGAAGTGGATTATCGAGAATCTTGGTCACGAAGAACTTGCTGTTCGTGAACTCGCCCACTTTTATGTGATGGGTTTCTCCGGAAGAAATTACGGTTTCCACGCCCAGGCTCCATCACCGGAACGTATCGCGGCAGTCAGAAGATGGAACGATTTCCTGGAAAGAAAGGAGAGTCTGCTACAACCAGAAAAACCGGCCCCGTAGTAGTGGTGAGACTCGTCTACCTTGAAAAAACGGCAGATCCCGTATATCTCTCCAGAGTGTTGCCTGACACAAGGAAACGATGAGGCCCTTCCAAAATCCTGAGTCACTTTCGCGAGATACAGTTCAAAAGACGATTAGACTGAAAGTATGAAGCCATTGGTGGGCCGATCACTTTTCGGAATCAGATACGATTCCCGAATTCTTCCACGGACGGCAGTCTACAAAGCTCCAACAATTCAAATTGTCGGTACTTAAAGACATGCGATCTGTTGACACACTCCCCAAAATCGCATTGCTGCATTTCGGGATGTGTCACTCCCTAACGTTCCGTAGAACCCATTCGTCTTAAAGCGTCATGGTCTATCTCACTCAATCCATTCCATTCCTCTATTTGTGTCTCCGTATACTCTTTTTCGCGTTGGTCGCATCTCCTGCCCTTGCGCAGGAAGAACAAAATCTGGTTCCACCTGTTCTGGAAGCGCCTGCGGCATCAATTAAGGAGAGTTTGTCGGCAGAGACAAAGTCGGCAATTTCGCCCGCAACTCATGCTGAAGAGAATCTGACCGAGAGTTACTGGCTAGTCAGCACTCGGAGATCCGCACAGACGATTCACGACAAAAGCCGCGGACCGTGGCACCTCGATATCATTCAGGCCCACAAATCGGGGACGTCGAACTCTTCAAACCTCAATCAGCTATCGGCACAACTGACTCCAGGTGTTCCAGTCTGTATTTTCACGCACGGAAGTTTTGTCACCTGGAAGAGCCAAGCTCAGCAAGCATGCAACGCGTATCAGAAAATTCGCTGGGCATCTCGAAATGCTCCACTTCAAATGATCTTTTTCACCTGGCCGAGTGATGGTCCCTATACACATATCCCTCAAGTCGACGTTTCCGTGCGTGGAAAGCGTGCGGAGTTCAACGGCTTTCACTTGGCAACACTCCTTTCCAGAATCCCTGAGTCATGCCCCGTCACTTTGATTGGTCACAGTCATGGCGCACGTGTTGCTCTTGCCGCGACGCAACTTGGAGCGGGAGGTTCGGTTCAGGGGCACTCGTTCACGCGTTCAATCGGCCGGCGACGAATGCGACTTATTCTTGCTGCCGGCGCATTAGACCACAACTGGCTCAACCCCGGACAGCGCTACGGACTCGCCTTGAACCGCGTGGAATGCTTGCTCAATTTGAAGAATCAGAATGACCTACCACTGGCGTTTTACCCATTACATCGACCATTCGCTCGCAGAGCAGTTGCACGGTCTGGTCTGACCTCTCGCGATACAGCAGCTCTCGGTCCGAATGCGGCGAAAATTCGGCAAGTCGATATCACGAACCGCTTAGGCAACGCCCACAACTGGCCGAATTATTATGACGATCCGCAAATTCTCGCAACAATCGTCCCGTACCTCGTCTCGTTTTGAGGTCGCCCGTTCTTGATTCAACTCAGGAACTATCTTGAAACGACTCACTGAGCGACGTTTCTGATCATTCTCTTACCTCGCCCCAGTCAGTCCCATGATGTACTTCACTTCCGCGTCGATGTACGGTGTCCCATCGTTGCGGAGGATTTCGTGGAACCAGACTTCCGGTTCGCCGGTGTACTTCTTGTCCCAGGAATCCCAAGGATAGTTCGTCTGCGTTTTACCAGCGACAAAACCCCAGTTGTAGGCAGCGATCTTCTGTTCTTTGAAATAGCCAAGAACAGGATCAAACTTGCTTCCTGCCGGTCGTGCCATGTATTCGGTGCAAAGGATCGGTCGGTTGTAGCGACGCAGTTGTTCGACTCGCGGTTTCACATGTTCTAGCCCACCGTAATTGTGAAAGCTGATGACGTCGGACTCTTCCAGCATGATCTTTTCAATCGGCGAAACTTTGTCGTGATCCAGCCATGGTCCGAGCCAGACTCCTGCGGTGAGTGGCTGCGATGGTTCCGCGTCTCGCGCCCAGACAAAGACTTTTCGAAGTAACAACGTTGACATCTCAACTTTGATAGTGAGTTCTGTTTTTGATCCTTCAATGCCATACGAATAGAGGTTCGTGTTTTCCGGTTCGTTGAAGACATCCCAGGCATGAATCCGTTTGTCGTTGCGAAAGTGGTGAATCAAACCAGAAATATAAGGTTTCAATTCATCATGCCGTCTCGGGTCGCCTAGGATCTCTGCACCCGGTGCCTGAAGCCAACCAGAGTTGTGAACGTGCGGACGGGGCGCACGTTGCTTGCCAAGTTTCGGTTGTGGATCCCAAACTCCATCGAGAGGAACCAGCATCACACCGATTCCATGTTTGTCGGCAATTGCCAGAAACGTATCAACTCGTTTCAAAAATCCTTTTTGATCCTGCTCCCACAATAGATTGTGTAAATAAACTCGAACGCTCGTGAAACCAAGATCTTCTGCCCAGCCGAGTTCTCGATCTATCGTTTTTGTGTCAAACGAATCGGCTTGCCACATTTCAAGTTGATTGATCGCACTACTCGGATTGAAGTTGCAGCCGACCATCCAGTGTTGCCCTGCATACCACTCATTCGCCTGTTCCTCCGTCCAGCGATCTCTCGCGGAGAGATCGCTCGTGAACACGGAATGAAACGCAATCGCAATAAAGAGTAAAACTGACAGTCGATTTTTCATTGCTGCTCCTGATGAGTGATTCACTTACAACTGGTAAAGATGTTTTCAGTCGGAACACTAAAAGTGATGAGTGCGGTGCCTCTCAAGAAGAGCGGTGATCTGTTCTCTCATCGTGTTGGACTGCTGCCCGATCTCAAATCAAAACAGACCAGATTCCCTTTTCGGTCTTTGCAATACATCTTCCCAGCAGCAAGCACGACGTGCGGCCAGGCGTCGGTCTGGAAAAGTCCCTTGCGTGCAGCAATCTCCTGATACTGATCAGGTGAGCGACCGGCGGTTTCGACCAAAGTCAAATTCCCACGACCCGATAGTACGACCAAACGCTGATCCTCTGTCAAAATACATGAACCAGGATCGCCGATATTTCCACCCTCCCACTTCAGTTTGCCTGTTTGATAATCGAGACACACCACCTTGCGCCAAGCCCAATAAACATGACCATCGTGAATGATCGGAGTGCAAACTTTCGATGCGAACTCCTGCTCCCAAACCTTC
>JAJDEL010000285.1 GCA_029259835.1 Planctomicrobium sp.
GTTGTGAATCAGGAGATCAACACGCAAGCCGGAGCTGGAGGAGCAGTTTCCGTAAATTCAGTTGTCCTCAATGCCGCTCTTACTGCTGGTGCCGGAGATATTACATTGACTGGCGGCGGAGGCGATCTGATCGTCAATGTCGATCAATCAACGGCGACTTCGGCAACCTATGCAGCGACTCGCGATGTGATCATTGGTGCGACCGTATCCACGACCGCTCCTGCAGCGAACATCACTGTCAGTGCAGATACCGACGATGACGGCGTAGGAGGAGTACACTTGCTTGCGGGAGGACATTTGAACTCAGCAGGGTTCGTGCTGGTTGAAGGCTCTGATTTATCCACGACAGCAGGAGCGGTTGATTCAGTCAGAGTTGATGCAGATGGTGCGAACGATCAAATTCTCGCTGTGGGTGATATCACGATTCAGCCCAGAGGTGCTGTGCCAGCGAATGCTGATCTTGTGATTGAAGGTCATCTTCACAGTACGAGCGGAAACATCGACCTGACATCAAATCAAAATGTCTTGCTCGCTTCGAATCTGATTACGGATGGCGGGAATATTGATGTTCACCAAGCGGTCGTCCTGACAGGATCATCTGTGATTGATGCTGGTGGAACGGTGGTCTTTGATTCAACGATTAACGACGATGGCAGCGGTGGAACGAATTCTGATCTGACTGTTACTGCAGCCGGTACCACACGCTTTAACGCAGCAATCGGGACGACGAATTCGATTGAGAGTCTCCTTACCAATGGTGGCGGGACGACTGAACTCAACGGGGATGTGGTCGTCGGCGGTGCAATTCAATTCGATGATGCTGTTGTCCTGACAAATTCTTTGGGGATGACATCTAATGATGCTGGGCTGCTGTTCAATTCGACGCTGAATGGATCGATTGCCGGAAACGAAGATTTGACGATCACTGCTGATGCGACTGGAAATGTCACTTTTTCTCAGAGCGTCGGGCAGGGGATTGCTTTGGGAGATATCCAAATCGTCAATGCGAACAATGTGAATCTTTCCGCCGCATTCACTGCGGAATCATTCAATCAACAATCGGGAAGTGGCCAAACGACAATCGATGGTGTAACCACTCTCAACGGTGCCGGTGGAGTTGACATCTTCACAGTTAACATTGATATCAACCAAAACATCGATGTCGCCAGCGCAGCTCTCGGTGCTGATGTTGTTTTGACAGCTGCAAATGATGTTTCTCTCGATGCAACGATCTTCAGTGATACCGGAGAAGTGACTCTCACTGCCGATCAAAATATCACCGTCTCTGGTGGGGTCACGTCGGCAGCAGGTAGTGTCCTTTTTGAGGCGAACAATGATGTCACTATGTTAATGACATCTTTCATTGATGCAGCCGCAGGATCGGCGACTGTGACGGCAGATTCGAATGGAGACAATAACGGCGCTGGTGGTGTACTCTTCATGGGGAATGGTGCACTCATTAACGCTGGGACTGGCACCATTCAACTCGAAGCAGATGAAGATATCACGCTAGGAGGATTGCTGACGACCAATGCAGGTATCGGCGCAGTTGAAATTAGTTCGACATCAGGAGCAATCCTTGATGGAGGGGATACTCACACGGACATCGCCGCAAACTCTGCCGGAGCGGTCGTTACGCTGACAGCAGAAACCGGAATTGGAACCGGTGTCGATGCTCTTGAAACTCAGATTCAGCAACTCGATGCAACTGTTAATGGGATCGGCGGAATTGATGTTTCAGAGGCTGATCATCTGATCGTTTCGAAAGCGACGACAGACAATGGTTCGATCAACATTGCGTCTGTCGGAGCAATGATGATCGACGATGGCGGGGCAGTTGGTGACGCTGTCAGTGCTGGTGGAGCAGGAACCGTGAATCTCTCCACAACCGGATCCGCAGCCAATCTGGTAGTTGCCTCAGAAGTCGTTGCCAGTGGTGGTGATGTTTCGATTTCGACTGTCGATGGTCAGATCAACGTGTCAGGCAACGGCATTACGACAATCGGTGCCGGAATGATTCTTGTTGATGCGAACGGAAATGATTCGCCGCTGCTCATTGATGCGAATATTACCAGTGAAAATGGGGCGATCAAATTGAACGCCGATGGAGACATCACCGGGACCGCAAACGGAGCAGTCAACTCTATGACTGGAAACGTCGCCTTCAGTGCGGACGACGAAATGAACGGAACCGGCGGTGTTGATCTTGCATTGTCCCCCGTCAATGCAGGTGGCGGAACAATCCAGGTTCGAGCCTCTGAAGATGTCATGCTTGGCAATGCAACAACGACTTCCGCGGCAAACGATGCTGTTTCGATTTTCAGTCGCGACGGTGCGATTGATGCGAATGTCACCGCCGCTGCAGGGCAACTTAACCTAGACTGTGAAACAGGGGCAACGATCAATTCTGATGTTGATCGAGTCGTCGCAACGAATGCGACTTCAGGGAATATAGACATCACGAATGCCTCTGCCCTCAAGGTGATCGGAGTCAATCAACAAGGACCTGGCGATGTGATTGTTTCCAGCAACGGAACAATGACCGTACTAAATTCTGGCACGGGCATCACGGCAACGACTGGCAGGATTGCTCTCGATGCCCTGACCGCAGGAAGTGATCTGTTGATCAATCAAGATATGACAACAGACGGTGGCGACGTTGATCTGTTCGCCGCAGATCAGCTGGTCTCAACGTTAGGAGATGACATCACGACTTCTGGAGTGGGGCGTCCAGCAGGTGAGGTGATGATTCAATCGAACACTGGAGATGTTGATCTAAGCGGGGATGTGATTGCAGTTGGGGCCGGGAGTGAAAATGCTGGAGATGTCACGATTGAGTCGATGGGTGCGAACGTCATTCTTACGAACGTCGACGTCTCTGCCGGTAACGATGCTGGCAACATTGGTGTGATGGCAAACCTGGACATCACTCTTACAGGAAATCTAGATGCTCTCGGAACTGCCAGCGATGGTTCAGTCAGTCTGACTGCAGGTAGCGAGATCATCGATGGCAACGACGGGTCGACTCTCATTTCAACGGGCGATTTAAGCCTCGCAGCAGCAACAAACATCGGGGCGGTCGACGATTTCGTCGCCAGAACCGGAAATGCGATTGACGCTGTTGTCACAGTTTTGCTGCAAGACTTGTCGATCACAGATGCGGGTGGAGAGATTCATCTTAAAATCACCGGTGACCTGCAAGCGGCAGCGGGTTCGATAGTGCCAGATGTCGATGGTGCTGCCACTCTACTGTTGCAAACGACCGGACAGCTCGATGTCGGAACGAACCCTGGCGTCTTGAATCTCTCGACCGGAGACTTGGTTGGACTGCATGCAGGGACCGATTTAACGCTTCCAGATGCAGGCATGAACGTCGGGACCGGAACTCTGCGGTTATCGGGCGGGACCGATGTTGTTGACCCGGCAGGTCGCGAACTGGGCAAGCTGACATCTCAGAACTTGTTCTTCACTTCCGATTCAAACGGCGGAGATACAATGCTGAACCTGGATGTCACAAATTTGGACGTTGATTTGTCAGGCAGCCCGGCAGGCACAAAACTTATCATCAACAACGATGGAGCGCTCAACGTTGATCAAATCGTCACAAGCGATGGTGATGTGCGGATCAACAATTCATTGCTGCAACGCGGCGGTCTTTCGATCGGTCAAATCGATGCCGGAACCGGAGATGTCATTCTTGATACGACTTCGTTCGGCGGACAGATTCGCGATCTAGATGAAGGAGCTTTGCCGATCAACACAAACGTAGACATCATCGCCGCCGGGCTTGCTATTCGAACAGCAAACAATTCGGTGATGGATACTGTCGACCATGCTCTTGAGGTTCAAGTTGATACCCTCGCTGCTGCGGCAGACAACCTTGGAGTGAAGGTCTTCGACGAAACGGGCAATCTGGAAATTGGAATTGTTGACGGACTCTCTGGGATTACAGTCACAGGTGCCGATGGGAATGATGACATCGAGGTCGTGACGGTCGGCGAATTGAATGTCACCCAGGATGTGACGAGTACAGGTTTGGCTGATCTGTTTCTAGCCGCAGGCGGAAATGGAGACGACAACGATTTGAACATTGATGCCAACATTCAAAACAACGGGACAGCAGGCGAGTTACTCCTAGTTGCTGGCGATGATGTGACTCTCAGTGGCACTTCTCAAGTGACGACCCAAGACGATTTGAACATCGAAGTGTTGGCTGGTGTGGATGTGCTCACTCCGGATGTGCCAAACTTGTCTCCATTCTCCACGGGGCACATCAATGGAGACATCTTAATGACCGATGGTTCGATCATTGGGACTGACGAAGGAACCATCACACTGCGCGCAACTCGCGACTTTGCAATCAGTGTTGTGAATGCGAATCTGGACAACGACGCGATGCTCGGAAATGTCGCCATCACCGCCGACCAAAACGGCTTGGCAGATTTCATACCTGATGGCGATGGAGAAATCCGCGAGACTCTGACTGGTGAAGCCGCGAACGTGATCGCGAATGACCTTTCGCTCGCCGCTGCATCAGGGGTTGGAACCGGTGACGATCTCGAATTGAATGTCACGAGCGTTGACGCCACGAACAGTACGGTTGGAGATCTTCGACTCTTTCAAGTTGCGGGGACCGGTGACAATGGTTTGACGGTTAATCTACTCTCGAATCAAAATGGGAATGTGAATGTCCAAACCGATGACGGTGACCTGACCATCGCCGGGCCAGTTTCGACGACAAACGTTGGAACCGTTGTTCTCGTTGCCGGAGATGGTGACACGGATGGAAACGGCAATCTCAGTATTCAGTCGGGCATCATGACAGAAGCTGGAAGTGTTCAGTTAACCTCGGAAGGTAACGATGTTTTCCTCACGGCGGACGGGGATGTTACAACGATTTCGGGACGAGTCGATGTGAATGCTGGAGCGACTGACGACAGCGGCAACATCGCACAGGCTCTCGGTTCTGTGATTGATGCAGGCAATGCTCAGGTGGAGTTCAACGCGAATGGGCAAATCACTATCAATCAAATCGTGACCGACAACGCGACAACAGCAGCGATCACGTTAAACGCCGATATGGGTGTTGACAGTACTGATCCACCGAACGTGTTGAACATCGATGCCGCGGCCGGACGTCTGGTCGTGAATACGGATTCCGGAGTTGGTCCGATTCGAACAACGGTGGAGTCACTTGATCTGGTGAACATGTCAACGGGAGGAGTGACGGTCACGGAAACTGACGCGATCAACATTATTCGCGTCGATCAGAACGCTGCCGCTGGAATCGATCTTACCTCTGGTGGGACGATGACATTAGTCGCTGGAGAAGCAGGCGTGACCGGAACTTCTGCTCCAGTGAATCTCAAGAGCGAAGGTGCCGGATCGGAGATTGTCATCAACTCGACCGTTCAAAGCACAACGGGGAAAATTACGATCAATGCAGCTGACAACGTTCGCATGGGAGCGGCAAGCACGATGACCACACAAGCTGGCGAGCTGTTGATCGTCGGGGGAGACGCTCTCAACAATGCGAGTGTGACTACGGGTGGAGTTTTGATGGAAGATGGGGCAACGATTGAAGCAACCGACGCTCGCGTTGATCTTGTCGCCAATCAAAACGTGCAAGTTGGACGCATCACGACGACAACCGAAGTTCGCCTGACTTCAACCGAAGCAGCTGTCACCGACGCAGGAGACAGTGGCGGAGTTGATGTGACTGCAAACAGCCTGGGGATTTCCGCTGTGACCGGAATCGGTTCAGGAGATGCTCTTGAAACGACTGTCGAATTCCTCGCAGCCAAAAATACGATGGTGGGTGGGATAGAAATTGACAATACATCCGGGATGTTATTGACGATTGGGGATTTCAATAGCACACCACTTGATACAACACTGGGACCCATTTCAGGGATTTCGCTCGCAGGCAATCTCCCTGAAAATATCATTGTCAATCATGATGAAGAATTGCTGGTCGACTCACCAGTTTTGAACACGACTGGGGGGGAGATTGCACTAAGTTCCGGAGCCGACTTGACGGTTCAGGCACAAATTATTGCTGAGATCAATAACCCTCTCGGAATTGTCAGACTAGACGCCGGAGCCGATTTGATTGTCTTGGATACTGATCCGGGACAACTAATGGCTTCCGATATCGAAGGCTTCCAAGTCGTTGGAACTGCTGGTTCGCCAGTTCCGCTTTTCGATCAGGGAACAGGACTCACCGTCTACGATCCATTAAACCCAGAACTCTTTAATCCTCAAGTCAACCCGACAGATCCGCTGAATTTTGATCCAAACGCTCCAGCCGATCTGGCGCTGTTGCCTGTCCGATTTGCGGAGAACGTCATCGTTCGCAGCAACACCGGGGCAATCACACAACCAGTTCCGTCTCTGACGAACATCGATACGCCACAGATTCTGACGACTGGTATTGCGACAATCACTGGCGACTTTGGGCGGAATTCGGAAAACGAATTCACCTATGTTGTTGATTGGGATTCCGTATTTGGAAACGAAACGGACATTTTCAACACTGACGATCCACTCTTCAGCCACGAAGATGGAATGGTTGTTGGAGTTGTTCCTGGTGTTGGTCCAGGGGCGTTTGATTTTGACTTCTTCTATAGTCAAAATCCCAACCCAAACAGTCCAGCGGCGCCGATTTTGATCACGATTACGGTTCTGGATGATGCAGGGATTTCATTCTTTGCAGATGGAGGAACTGTTGATTTAGGAGCCATTACGATGTCTTCCGAAGCGCCGGTTCCTGGTGAAGGACTAGGCGGGGCGATCGCGTTTGACTTGTCGATTGAGGTCCCGCAACTCGCAGCTCCGCGTGTCCAGTTCTCGGAGACATTTGAAGGAAATTCAAATGAAGCCGGCGAAGTAGAAGAGGAAGATTTCACTGAAGGGGTTATTGAATCTGACGTCGGTCGTGACGAATTGATTCTAATTATTCAGAAGATTGGTCCGAAAGGTAAAATCCAAACAGATCAATTTGGGCGGCCGATTCAGAGAACACTGCACGGTCCCGACGCATTGCAGCGGCTGAACGATCTACCAGGTCTTCACGAACGGCTCGACGTGGGTCATTGGAAAATCTTCACCAAGGAAGGAGAAGATGGGCAGATGATGCTCGTTGAAGATGTTGTCTTGCGGGACGGGCGACCCGTTGTTGGCGACGAAGGGACTCAGGATCGACCACCGACCGCAGAGAACGCTGGAGAAATGTCGACCAAACCAGGTGAAGGGGGCGAAGTGAATGATGATCAAGAAATAGAGCCGCGTCCAAAAGCAGACCCAAAACCGAACGGTGACGAAGAGCAAGACCTCAGTCGGTTGAAAACGAACTCAACGGATTCACTTGCAATGCTGGGGATTGTGCCTCTGAGTCTGAAAACTCTCCGAAGCACTGGCAGGAAGCTCAACAAAATTAAGCATTTTGCGGGACTTCTTTTGGGAGTCTTGCGATAATCGAAGATCGATATCAGTTTTAGGATTTCAACCATGATCGATGTGTGATTTCAAGTTGAAATATCGAGGTCTTCAAGAAACTTCAGTCTGAAAATTCGTTGAATGTATTCTCGAATTCAGTTGTTTGGTGAAATGTTATGAATCAGTGTCCATTCTGCAAAAATGAATTGTTCTCCGATGAGATCACTCGATGTCCGTCGTGTGGGAAGCAGATCATTGAACTGAATGACTCCGAAGATGGTGCTTTCGACACATCTGAAACTTTTACGAGTGAAGAGTTTTCAGTAGAAGATAATGCGCCTGAAGATATCGACACGGTTGAATATCAATCGGTCGAGGAATCGAACTCTCTCGATGAAGATTCCGACGATTCGCCAGATGGAAACGAAACATACATCGAGGATGAGCTGGCAGAGCATCTGGCTGATCCAAGCGAAAAAACTGTTGCCTTCGATGGGTTTGCTCACGATGATCAGCCACATCCGTCGGCCGAAGCCGACTTGGAAGTGGCAAATCTAGATGCCGACGAAGACGATTCCGCCGCGACGGTCGATATGTCGGATGTCTCTGAAGCGGCGGACGATCAAGCATCGGTCGATGCGACAATCCAACTTGAATCCGGCAGCATCGATGACGCGGATGCGACTTACGTCGACGATTCCGATGAGGAGCAAACAATCGGATCAGAGGATTTCGCCGATCAAACAATGATCCTGGACGACGCGCAGAGCTTCGATGAAACGATTGCTTCAGATGACATTGGCGGTGCAGATGTCACACAAACTTTAGTCTCGAACGCAGAAGCCGATGAATTAAAAACTCTCCAGGTCAATTGGTCAGATCATCCTGATGATGGGCCCGAGATGACGATCAAAGCCCGGCAGGACAACGAGGAAGCATCCCCTCTCGCTCCGACTGAGAGTATCACTGCTGTTCCTGAGCGTTCGATGCAGAGCATCGACGACCGTTCCGCATCTCTTAAAAATCCAGAATATGAATTACTGAGTGTTTTGGGTGAGGGAGGAATGGGAGTTGTCTGGTCGGCCCGGCAAACATCTGTTGATCGAAACGTCGCGGTCAAGATGATCAAAGGAGCCTTTTCCAAAAAGAAAGGACAGCGGAATAAATTCCTCGCCGAAGCGATCGTGACTGGTGATCTCGACCACCCGAATATCGTCCCGATCTATGATGTCGGGACTGATACAGCGGGAGGTCTATTTTATGCCATGAAACAGGTGCAGGGAACACCTTGGTTGAATGTGATTAAACAGAAATCGCTTCACGAAAATTTGGACATTTTGTTACGTGTGGCCGACGCCGTGGCTTTTGCTCACGCACGAGGAATCGTCCATCGTGATCTCAAGCCTGAAAATGTCATGCTCGGTGAATTCGGTGAAGTGTTGGTCATGGATTGGGGGCTGGCACTACCGCTGGAAAGTTTCAACAAGTCACGAAAAATTCGACAATTCTCCAGCATGGGCGGCACGCCTGCGTATATGTCGCCGGAGATGGCAACGGGACCGATCGATCGAATCACACCACAAAGTGACATCTATCTTTTGGGTGCCATCCTATGGGAAGTGATTACTGGAAAGGCTCCGCATCCAGGGAAAAAAGTTCAGGAATGCTTGCTGGCAGCGATGCGGAATACGATCCGCTCCACTGAGGAGAAAGGGGAGCTTGTTGACATTGCAATGAAATCGATGGCGACGAATGTGGCGGACCGTCACGTTGATGTCCGAGAGTTTCAGATCGAACTTCGCGCATACCTTGACCACTCAGAAAGTTTGGCACTGACTGCGCACGCCCAGAAAGATTTGCAGCAGGCCAAAATCTCAGGAGACTACAACGACTACTCGAAGTCTGTTTTTGGTTTTGAACAAGCTCGCGATTTATGGGCAGGTAACAACGATGCTGAAGCGGGAGTCCACGAAGCGAAACTTGCCTACGCAGCGAATGCTCATGAAAAGGAAGACTACGATCTTGCGCTCTCATTGCTTGCTCATGATCGGAAAGAGCATAAATCGTTGCGTTCAGTAATTTTGCGAGATCAGCAGGAACGGGACGCGCGGCAGGGTCGACTGAAATTCGCGAAACGTGCGATTACAGCGATGGCAGTTTGCTTCTTGGCCGTGGTTTCGGTCGGGTTCGTTGTCATCCGTGCAGAGCGAAACGAAGCCTTGAAGCAAAAAGGGATTGCCGTCACCGAGCGAGAAGAAGCTGAAAAGCAAAAAGAGATCGCTGAGGGTGAACGCGAAGAAGCAGACATTCAACGTCTCATTGCAGAACAGCAAAAAGGAATCGCCGAGCAGAAAAAGACTGAGGCTGAAAAGGCGAATATGGACCTGCAAGTCGCTCTTGTTGATGTACGGGAGCAAAAAACGATTGCGGAAGACCAAACGAAAATCGCCAAGACTCAGGAAGCCGAGGCAAAAAAACAGGCCATGATTGCTTCGATGAAAGAAAAAGAAGCGAACGAGCAACGCCTGATTGCAGTTAAGAACGAGAAAGAAGCCAAACGACAAACGAAGATTGCTGCAACAAACGAAAAGAAAGCTGTGCAACAGGAACGGCTCGCAACCGCTCAAAAGCTGGAAGCCGACAAACAACGACTCATCGCAGAAATGCAAAAAGAAGAAGCTGAAAAACAACGTGTCAAAGCTGTTGCGCAAGAGAAAATTGCCAAGCAGGAACGAGATGAAGCCGACAAGCAACGACTTATTGCCGTTGCGGCAAAGGAAGCTGAAGAGTACGAAGCGTACATCGCTCGCATCGGTCTGGCTGCTGCGAAAATTGATGAAAATGCGTTCGACGTGGCTGTTGAACTTCTGGAGCAATGCCCGAAAGAAAGACGCAGTTGGGAATGGGGCCGATTAATGCACTTGTGCAAACAGTCTTCAGAAAATCTGAAAACGGACGGCCCGGTTGATTCTGTCTCAGTTTCTCCGGACGGAAAACGGTTGCTCGCTGGAAGTTGGGACAACAAGACGCGTGTCTGGGACTTGCAGACGAATCAACTCATTCACGAACTTTCACAGGATGGACTTTATGTTCACTCCGTTGCCTGGTCTCCCGACCAAAAAATTATTGCGACAGCTGGCAGCGATGCGAGCGGTCGAATTCAGTTATGGGACGCCGGCAGTGGACAATTACTTTCCAAATTCAATGGGCACACCGATGCAGTTGTCAGCGTGGTTTTTTCACCAACCGGGGAATGGCTACTCACGTGTTCTTACGATGAAACGGCGCGTTTATGGAATCTCGCTGATCCTCAGAACCCTATCGAAATTCAAGTTCTCGAAGGGCATTCCTGGTGGGTCTGGGATGGTGCTTTCAGCCCGGACTTCGATCCACGTTCTTCCGATCATCGCAATCAAATAGTTACCGTTAGTCAAGACGGGAAAGCAATCATTTGGAAAATTGAGGGCAGTGTGAAGCAAACTCCATTGGCGGAAGTTTCGTTCGTTCAGGAGAAAATTGGGAATGAACGAGTCAATTTTCAAATGGTGCAAGAGTCGATATTCACTGGTCATCGAGGACCGATTTATGCGGTTGATTATTCTCCGAGTGGAGAAGAAGTTGCCACGGCGAGTTACGATAAACGGGTTTTACTTTGGGATCCGGCAGAGGTTCCGCCGTTCAGTCTCGATCAATTACTGACCAATCAAGTCTCAGAGGTGAAATACCAAGAATTACTCGGTCATTCGTCACCGGTCCTGGATGTCGCGTTCTCAAAAGATGGAGAAGTCATCGTCTCTGGGGGACGCGATAATGCAGTAAAGATCTGGTCGACAAAGAATTCAAAACCGATCAAAACATTCCGTGGGCACTTTGGTGGCGTCCGAACCGTTGACATTTCTACTGATGGTCGTCAGGTCATTTCTGGAGCCCAGGACAATCAGGTGATCGTCTGGCATGTGGATGACTATGAAGAAATTCGAGTTCTCGATGGTCGTGAACTTCTGGGGCATGAAGATGCAGTTCTGGGAGCCAAGTTTTCATTCGACGGCAAACAGATACTGACTGCCGGTCGAGACAGAACGGCGCGCTTGTGGAATTCCAAAACAGGGAAATCTCTCCAAACCTTCGAGGAAGGGCACGATTTTCTCACCTCAACTGGAATGTTTTTGCCGGGTGGGAGAATTCTAGCGACCGCTGCCGCCGATAACTCAGTTCGCCTGTGGAATGTTGAGTCTGGAACTCAAATTCTGCGGATTCCTGATACCGGTCGCGCGGCAGTCATCGCCGTTTCGCCTGATGGTCAATGGCTGGTGACTGGCCATGAGCCAGGGCTTAATCCAGAATCTCAGAATGCTTCCACAGCGAGCAATTCGAATGAGCAAAATGGTGTGCTGATCTGGCGAGTCAAAGAATTAATCGCCGCGGCAGAAGCAGGTATTCAAAGTGTTGATTTCATGGATAAAGTGAAACCTCTTGAAATGAAGGGGCATTACAGTCGAGTGACTGCCGTCTCGTTTGCGCCGAAAGGTCATCGACTTTTGACATGCGATTCACGGGGGCGTTCTGTCCTTTGGGATATTGACTCCGAAAAAGAAATCTGGAGCAGCCGGCATCATCAAAGTCGAATCACAGCCTGCATCTTTTCACCTGCCGGTGATGAGATCTATCTATCGAGTACGGATCATACCGTCAGCCGCGTTGACTCGGTCACGGGCGAGGAAGATGCCGAAGCGATTTTCAAGCATCCTTCGAGCGTAACATCGATGGCACTCTCAGGAGACGGAAGGAGATTGCTGACAGTGAGCATCTTGGAATTAGATATCTTGAATCCGGGTTCGACAGTCACCTTATGGCAAACGCAGACGCATCAAAAACTCGAGGCTTTTGAGTCAAAAACGTTTGCCGTGAATGATATTAGTTTCACTCCGACAGGCGACCATGCAATGATCGTCACGACCGATAACGCCGTGCGAACCATTGATCTTCAAGCGGAACAGGCCGAGAAAGCGTTCGGAGCACCGATCCTCGATTTTCAAAAGTTGGGAGGACTAGTGTGGGCAGCTCGATTTACTGACGATGGAAAATCGATACTCACAGTTGGTGGAAGTGAAGCCACGATCTGGGATGCCGTCACACTTCGAGAAGAAATTTCCTTAAGTCCACATGGGGCAGTTGCCGCCGCGGATTTTTCTCCCGATGGAAAATTCATCGTGACTGGGAGTTGGGATAACTCAGCGAAGATCTGGGACGCAAAGACCGGCCAGGCGATCGTGAAATTGCAAAACGGACACTCTGGATACGTGAACAGTGTTGTCTTTTCACCAGATAGTCAATTTGTCCTGACAGGTTCCGATGACACAACTGCAAAGCTTTGGGATGCGAAAACGGGGGAAGTGATTCGAGCATTTCGCGGACATACGGGGCGTATCCGGGAAGCAGTTTTCTCTCCCGATGGGACGAAGGTGCTTACGGTCTCAAATGACCTCACCGCACGGCTATGGGAGACAAGAACTGGTCAGCAGATCGGCAAACCGTTTGTCGGTCATGAATGGGCCGTTTTGTGCTGCTCGTTCTCTCCGGATGGACTGCGATTCGCGACCGGAAGTGAAGACAATCAGGCTCGACTCTGGGATCTCCAGACCCATGAGACCATTGCGGTTTTCGAAGGTCATACAGCAGCCATCTCGGCAGTCTGTTTTACCGAAGATGGACAACGACTCTTTACGGCGAGCCAGGACAATTCCGCAAAGCTCTGGGACGCAAGCTACGGTCGAGAAGGGACTGAAATCATGACCCTCACCGAGCAAGAACAGGAATTGACAGCAATTTCAATTTCTCCGGATGGACGCCAAGTC
>JAJDEL010000286.1 GCA_029259835.1 Planctomicrobium sp.
ACAACACGGAGAAAAGCAAAGTGTACCAAGCGAAATTTGAAACATCCAAAGGCGATTTTGTCGTTGAAGTTAATCCAGATTGGGCTCCTCTCGGGGCAGCACAATTCAAGGAAATTGTGGAAGACGGTGTCTTTAACGACGCTCGATTCTTCCGCGTGATTGAAGGCTTTATGGTCCAATTCGGCATCGCAGGAAATCCAGAGGTTTCAGCGAAATGGCGGAATAAGCAAATCAATGACGATCCCAATAAACAGTCCAATACTCGCGGCATGATGACATTTGCGACTGCGGGGCCAAATACCCGAACGTCACAAGTCTTCATTAACTTCGGTGACAACAGTTTTCTCGACAACCAGGGATTTTCCCCGTTCGGGAAGGTCACTGAAGGCATGGATGTTGTTGACGCTCTCTACTCCGGTTACGGAGAAGGGGCTCCTCAAGGAAACGGACCAGGTCAGGGACTCGTACAAAGCAAAGGCAACGAATACCTCAAAGCCGACTTCCCGGAACTTGACTACATCAAGAAAGCCAGCATTGTTGAGGAGTAATTCACTCAAGTGAATCGTGAGTATCATTGTTCCTTGGTCACGACTTTCTGCGAAAGCACCATTCTCTGTGGACTCAAAAAAGAGTCCGCAGATTTCGCAGAGAGACGCAGATGACAAAAAGACGAAATGTGTGCCATGCCCACATCGCGGAGCAGGGTGGGCATGCGAGCGTAGATGGTGCTATAAAATTGTTACTGAAACAGTCTTCCACCCCTGTCCTCATAACTCAACTTCAACATGATCCGTCGACTCACCTGTCCAATTTGCGAGAAAGAACTGCCTGTCGAAGTTGACGGGGACGCAGCGATCTTTCCGTTCTGTAGTCCGCAATGCAAAAGCGCGGATCTCTACCGCTGGATGAACGGAAGTTATGCCGTCGATGAGCAACTCACTCCAGAACGCGTGATGGAGGAAATTGCAAAACAGGAATTGCCACCGGAGTTTGACGTTTAGATCACCAGTGGGACAGATATTCCTGTCTGTCTGAAATACAGCCACTGTACACTTAAAGTGTACAGCTCGTCTCTCAACGATCCTCAACGCTAAACGTTCTAAGAACATCAATGCTTAAAGTGGCGGTGACCGGTGAAAATCAAGGCAATGCCATGTTCGTTGCAGGCTTCGATGACTTGTTGGTCATTTCGTGATCCGCCCGGTTGAATTGCTGCGGTGACGCCTGCTTTCGCTGCTTCATCAATTCCATCCCGGAAAGGGAAAAATGCATCAGAGGCGACAACGGCACCCTGACTTCTCTCGCCTGCTTTGTGTGCTGCAATGAACGACGAATCGAGCCGACTCATCTGTCCGGCTCCGACACCGACAACCATTCCGTTTTTTGCAAACAAAATTGCGTTTGACTTCACATGCTTGCAAACTTTCCAGGCAAACTTGAGATCGCGAAGTTCTGTGTCTGTCGGAGTTCGATCAGTGACGAATTTGTATTCCGATTCCGGATCGGATTGATCATCACGCTGTTGGACCAGTAATCCGCCTGAGATTTTCCGGTACTCGTAACTCGTCCCTTGTTCGTCTGCAAATTCAGGGCATTGCAACAGGCGGACGTTATTCTTCCACTTCGGTTTCGTTCTCAGAATTTCCAGTGCCTGCTCTTCATAACCAGGAGCGATGATTGCTTCGACAAACCTGTTCGGTTCTGCGAGAAGTTCCGCTGTCTTAGCATCAAGGGTTCGATTGAAGCCGAGGATTGATCCGAATGCACTCACCGGATCACCTGCGTAGGCGTTTACAAACGCTTCGGCAAGGTCCGCCCCAATGGCACAGCCGCATGGATTTGTGTGCTTGATGACAACTGCTGCCGGTTCTTCGAATTCGCGAGCAATTTCAAACGCGGCTTCAACATCGATCAGGTTGTTGTAAGAAAGTGCCTTGCCATGCAGTTGCTCTGCGCCTGCGATCGACGCCGCAGATGGAGTTGGTTCGACATAGAACGCCGCCGTTTGATGTGGGTTTTCACCATATCGCAGGTCGTCCTGCTTATTGAATGAAAGCGTCAACTGCTCTGGATGTTCACATTCAGTGTTGTTAATTTTTGCGAAGTAATTGGAGATTGCCCGGTCATAGCAAGCGGTTGATTCAAACGCTGCTCCTGCAAGTTGGCGACGCAAGGCGAGAGTCATGCCTTCACCGCTGAGTTCTTCCAGGACGGATTCATATTGATCAGGACTGGTCACGATTCCAACATAAGCGTGGTTCTTCGCCGCAGACCGTACCATGCTTGGGCCACCGATATCGATTTGCTCAATCGCTTCTTCGACAGAGACTCCCTCTTTTGCAATCGTCTGCTCGAACGGATACAGATTCACGACGACCAGTTCAAACGGAACGATTCCATGTTCGGCAATAGCAGCGGCATCGTCTGGAAGGTCAGGGCGACCAAGAATGGCTCCATGCACTCGCGGGTGCAATGTTTTGACACGGCCACCCATGATTTCCGGGAATTCGGTGTAGCTGGAAACGTCGATGACGTTGATTCCCTGCTCTTTGAGAAACTTCGCTGTTCCACCAGTCGAGAGAATCTCAAACCCTACTCCGACCAGACCTTTCGCAAATGGTCCCAGATCGGTTTTGTCACTGACAGAAATCAAAGCTCGACGTGCTGCACGGCTCATTAGGTTTGTTTAGGGTTGAGGGTTTAGCGTTGAGAATGGTGTTGTTGTGAATTCGAAGAAGAAAATGAACTCACAATGTCCAGGCGGCATAGATTACCGGAGCGAGACCACGGATGCAAATCTCAGTGCTGACGCGCAGTTGAAAAGCGTGCGGCGTCAGTGTTTCCGTGGAAATCAAGAAATCTTGAAAAGTCCAATCCGACTGGACGTTTTCCTTGTTGCTCACCACCATGTGGTCTGTAGTCGGTATCTACTCAGCAAGTGAAATCGGAGTACATGAATGTGGCAGCGGATCGATAAAGCACTTTATCAGCAATTGACGGAGAAAGTCTTTGAAGCCGCTTCCCAACTCTTCGCGGAATGCCAACGTCAAGCACCAGGGGAATCGTTCTACGGATTTGCATTTCTGCCAGATTGTGATGTGACCAGTTTTTACTGGACCGCTTCTTCCGAGGAATCGTTATATGCTACATCTGAGAAATGGCTCGAAAGGACGAACGAAAAGTTCCCCGAGCAAAACTATACGATGGAGGTCGCGCTGAATCTCCATCGCTACGAAGTCGCAGACTGGGACTATCACGACAGTTGGCTTCGAGAATCAGGAGAAGATAACCAACAAGTTCGACAGGCCTTTCTGGATGCTGGGCAGGCGCTACACGAGATATGGAGGGCTTTCGAACAGATTCCGATGAATGAAGATGCAATGTTCCGTCGGTCCTATTCCGTCCGCAAGAAATGCCTGAAAGCCATCGTGAAAGGTCTTCAACAATTCGACCAACATTACAAATGGCCTCCAATCGACCGCAATGAATTCATCTTGCTGATCTACATTCCAGACCCTGACAACCCAAGAGAAATTGTGAAAATCGCCCGCCAGCTTAACCCTTCGAAGTCGTACAAAGTTTTTCGGAAGCAATATCAGATCGCTTAAAGAAACATAAAAGCTGATGCGGCAGATGTGTTTCAAGCGATCCTATGCCGCCTCGTTCAGAGCTTGAATCCGGCCTTCGCTGAGGCGGACGATGCGTTGGGCTTGCTGGGCGATGTTGTCGTCGTGGGTGACCATGATGATCGTCAGTTTGGCCTCTTCGTTGAGCTTATGTAGCAAGTTCATGATTTCCCCACCGGACTGGGAATCAAGGTTGCCTGTCGGTTCGTCTGCAAGGAGGACACTGGGATCACCAATGAGCGCGCGGGCAATAGCGGCGCGCTGCATTTCTCCCCCGGAGAGTTCGGAAGGCTTGTGCTTGAGGCGGTGATCCAGACCGACCTGCTTTGTAATCTCTTTGGCCATCTCGCGAAACTCAGACCTGCGCTTCCAGTATTCCCACGCGGGGTAACGAATCATCAGGGGCGTGAGAACGTTCTCCAGGAGCGTGAGTTCGGGGAGTAGGTGATAGAACTGAAATACGAATCCAAATACATGATTCCGAAGTTTGTCGCGAGTTGTGGCAGGGAGATTGTCGATGCGATTGCCATCGAGCCAAACTTCCCCGACATCGGGATCATCGAGGAGACCTAGCAGGTGCATGAGTGTACTCTTGCCTGAGCCGGATTGACCAACAATCGAGAGAAACTCTGCCCGCTCAATTTTTACATCAACGCCGCGCAGCACGGGAATTTTGTGTTCGCCTTTCTGATACGCTTTGTCGAGAGCTTTCGCACAAAGGTGGACAGGGCGGTGAATCGGGTCAGTCATAGGAATCGTCGACGGTTGAGACATGTTGAACTCATCTTGAGGGTCTCGTTGCCGAAGTTCCTCTCGGCAACTCAAATCGCGGGAGATTTACTCGTAACGTAACGCCTGCACGGGATGCAAACTCGCCGCTCGTCGAGCTGGCATCACGCTCGCCAGCACTGCGATAATGATGGAACCCAAGGCGACCCAAATGACTGTCGTTGGGTGAACAACTGTGGGGATTTCGCGGAAGTAGTAGATCGCTTCGTCAAAGACTTTGCGGCCCGTCATCAACGATAAGAGTTTTTCAATTTCATTGATGTATCTCACAAAGAGAAGTCCCAGGATCACTCCCACGCTACTCCCGACGACACCGAGTGCCAGTCCATATGAAATGAAGATCACCATGACGCCTCGTGAGCTTGCTCCCAATGCCTTGAGAATGCCGATGTCACGAGTTTTCTCGACAACGATCATATAAAAAATCGCGAGAATTCCAAATCCAGCAACCGTTATGATTAAGAACAGTAACACGTTCAGGATTGCGGATTCCATGGCAACAGCCTCGAGTAATGGACCTTGTTTTTCTTCCCAGGTGCGAACCTGATAAGTGCCTGGTTCAAGCCCAGACCGTAGTTGCCGAACGACCTCACCTGCGTCGTTGTAATTTTTTAGTTTGATTTGCAGAGAAGTGACTGCTCCGTTTTTCCAATCAAGATTTTTTTCTGGTTCTGCTGGATCGGGAGAAAAGAGCATCCCGCGAGCGAGTTGAAGCTGTTCGAGGTTGCAATAGACGAGGTTCGAGTCGTACTCGCTCATGCCACTTTTGAAGATGTCGGTGACTGTTGCCTTAAAATTCGCCGGTTCTGGCTTTCCAGACTTAATCGTCGTCAGGTTCACGTCTTGTCCAGGCTTGACCATATACATGACGTGAGTTTTTCCGGTCGCCTTGTCTTTGTATGGAAAGCTGACAAGTCCAGCCCCAAGGTAGACACGACCGAAAAGAGGGGCTGTCGGATCGTGTTTTTTGACTGGTTTTTGATTCGCAAACGGATCATTGAATTCAGGCATTGCTGGAGGGACAGCAGGGTTCGTTTCGGTTTCGCTTTGTTCGGTTCCAGAAACGGTTTGAAACGGATCATTCAGGACGGGGAAGTCCGTTGATTCAATCGCCACGGCTTGCTGAATACCAGAGTCCTGTGCGATAGGAGTTTGAGGCGACGAAGTTTCTCCATATTGATGATCGTACTGTTCTTTGAATTGTTCCCACTCGACCCATTCCTTGCGAACATTTTTTGCTTCTTCAGTTAGTTCCCAATCAAGTGGTTCGTCCATGCTTCGCAGCGGCGCTCGAACGACTTCACCATCTTCAATAATTTCATTGCGACTGAGCATGTGACTCGCAAACGGACTGACCTGATTCTTTCCTTGGGGATCAATCCCGATCAGAGTAATAGGCCGATAGACGGTTTGCCCCGCCCAGTCGAAGCTGATCATTCCGTAAATTTCGACGGTGGGCGTCATCGCTTCGATGTACTCACCTGCGAGTTGCTCGACTTTTGCCATGAGTTCTCGCGGGTCGTCGGTCCCGTCGGTGCTTGTGGTCTCGATCATGACATCGGAAAGAATCGCGTGAATGCGATCCTTCATCTGGCTACTAAAACCAGACATGACACTATTCACGACAATCATCGTGGCGACACCCAATGTCACACTGATGATGCTTGCCAAGGCGATGTATCGCGTTCGCAGATATCGATTCGCCAGTAAAAACTTGTACATTCGCACTCCTTTGCGGTCGGCAACCGGCCGATTTCGCCGGAGTTTAGCGCAGAAGTGAAACTGAGTCGAGCCGAGTTTTTAACGCCAGCTACAATGCGAAAAGACAGTGTAAGTAACGGTCTAGAAAGTGGTTATGGAACGACTCTAGAAGCGACTCCATGAGTCTCGATTGCCTGGGCAACCACCGGAATTGTCAGACTGCTCAGAATAGCGATGAAGCACCACCCAACGAGAAGGCTTTTTGTGCCCCAGGTGTCCCCGCAGACAGAGTAAAACTTGAACTCCTCGTCGGAGGTCAAGAAACGCAACATCCCGCCGATTGAAATGAGCAAGCCGATGATGAAAACAACAAATTTCAACGCGCCCCGCGAATCTGCGGTCGAGAATGTCAGCGATGACCCCCAGAGCAGCAACAGCCCGGTGGCCCCAAAAGTGAGTGTTAATGACATGACGCCCACCAACGGAACCAGCCTGTTGTACTGAATGGGACGTGATTCGACTTGGGCTAGATGGAGGCAAAAGAGAGTCAACGCAGCAAGGTGAGTACAACTTGTGAGCAGAACAATTGAAATACCCGATTCAGAAAGTGTCACAAAGCTCAATAGAGTCACCTGCTGGCTCCAGATGACGAGCCGGCTCAAGCGTCTCGCTCGATCTGCCTTCGCGAACAGTAGCAAAGACGAGTACACGAATCCCAGCATAACAGGGATAGCCAAAGTGTTCGCAGTGTTGGACCAACTCTCTGGATCTGACCGAATGAGAAGAGAGAATAGTAAAACGAGGACGATTTTTGAGATCGCAATTGCCCAGAGTCGAGTTTGAAGTGTGCTCCCTTCAATGAATCGCGCGAACGCACTATGAAAAGGAACGATGCCGCCAATGAAACTGACTCCGATTAAAATCGATATCGTTGGAAGGAGTTGATATTGCCTCCAGACGAAACCGGCGGCGGGGTGTTGATGCGAAGACCTTTCGATAAGCTGAACAAGGTTCGAAAGAATTGTCGTGCTTGCCCCAGGTAGACCATGCGGTGCTGCGCGCACAATCGCAGCAGATGCAACCATCCAGGCAAGACCAGCAAAAATGCAAAACCAGCCAGCGGTGTAGAATTGAAAGCAGTGGACAGGTCGACTTTGATTCCGTGTCAGAAAATCAAGACTGAGTGTGATGATTGTTGCAGCGGTGAATAGAGACATCACATCGTTAGCCACGATTAGCATCGATGAGCCTGTAAGGAGGAACATCGAAGCCAGAGGTGAGAATCGTTGATCAAGAGTCGTCAGCTGACAACAAGTGATATGAATGAACGGTAGAAGGACCAATAAGGGCAGCCGAAGAAAGTCAAACCGAATCGCAATCGAGCTGAGAAACTCGTTTTGGAGCGAACCGCCAGGAAGTCGCATCGACCATTCGATTACGCCACTGCCTTCTCCTACTTGTTGCCATACAAGCCAGCCTAGGATTATCCAGCAAAGAGCAAACATTGCAGCGAAGGTTGAAGTCGCACGTTTTGCTACTTCCGGTCGATTCATCAAAAGGAGGGCGGTCAAGCTACCCAGAACTTGCAATAGCAGAACATTGATCAACAGATACGAGTGAAATTGTTGCACGTCTTCAATCAATGAATAAATGTATCCTGAGTGCAGCTTTTGGCGTAACTCAGTATTTTGTTTGGCGATGCAGACTGACACTTCGATTAAGTGGCATTGTCACTTTT
>JAJDEL010000287.1 GCA_029259835.1 Planctomicrobium sp.
TTTTTATAGGGACTTTGCACGCGAGTCAGAATCGAAGAAAGGTCGAGCTTCTTCGCTT
This sequence comes from Planctomicrobium sp., assembly GCA_029259835.1. Classification (GTDB taxonomy): domain Bacteria; phylum Planctomycetota; class Planctomycetia; order Planctomycetales; family Planctomycetaceae; genus Thalassoglobus. Next base: position 59 of record JAJDEL010000287.1, read on the forward strand.
TCCAGTGATCATTCTCCGGGTCCTTCTCCAACATGTCGCTGCGACCGACCATTTCATTGATCGTTCGGAAGCCTAATTCCGCCATGATTTTGCGGCAATCTTCCGCGACCATAAACAGGTAGTTCACGACATGATCCGGCTGCCCGCTGAACTTTTTGCGAAGTTCCGGGTTTTGAGTTGCGATGCCGACTGGGCAAGTGTAGAGGTGACACTTCCGCATCATGATGCAGCCCATCGTGATCAGCGGAGCGGTCGCGAGTCCGAATTCTTCGGCTCCCAGCAAACAGGCAATCGCCACATCACGACCGGTTTTAATTTGACCATCTGTTTCCAGAACGACGCGACTTCGCAAGTCGTTCATGACCAAGGTCTGATGCGTTTCAGCAATTCCAAGTTCCCAAGGGAGACCGGCATGTTTGATGGATGTCAGAGGTGAAGCACCTGTCCCTCCTCCATCACCGGCGATGAGGATTTTATCGGCGTGACCTTTGGCAACTCCGGCGGCAATCGTGCCGACGCCAACTTCCGAAACCAGCTTCACGCTGACTCGTGCAGACGGGTTCGAATTTTTCAGATCAAAGATCAATTGCGAGAGATCTTCAATCGAGTAAATATCGTGATGCGGCGGCGGACTGATGAGACCGACACCCGGTGTTGAGTGTCGGGTCGCAGCGATAATCTTGTCGACTTTGTGACCAGGTAGCTCTCCCCCCTCGCCAGGCTTTGCACCTTGCGCGACTTTTATTTGCAACTCGTCGGCGTTCGTCAAATACCAGGAAGTGACACCGAATCGACCGGACGCAACCTGTTTGATTGCAGAACGCTTACTGTCGCCGTTTGGCATGGGAGTGAAGCGATCTTCGTCTTCACCACCTTCTCCCGTGTTGCTTTTGGCTTCGAGGCGGTTCATTGCAATCGCCATGGTCTCGTGAGCTTCAGCTGAGATCGAGCCGTAACTCATCGCACCAGAGCAGAATCGTTTCACGATTTCACTCGCAGGTTCGACTTCTTCCAACGGAACGGAAGTTCCAGACCGAAAACGGAGCAATCCACGCAATGTTCCCTGTCGTTGTTCGCTGTCGTTCACAAGTGTGGCGAAGCGATCATACGCGGCATTGTCGTTGCCGCGGGCTGCTTGTTGAATTTCGGCAATCGTCAACGGATTCCAGGCATGCTTCTCGCCGTTATGTCGCCAATTCACCAGCCCCATATTCGGTAACACGGGTAGCGGTTTGCTTTCGTCTCGAATCGGGAATCCAAGTTTATGACGCCGCAGGTGTTCTTCGGCGAGAATCTCGAAATCGACACCTTGAATACGACTTGCAGTTCCATTGAAGCAGACGTCAATGACATCTTTTCCGAGTCCCAGAGCCTCGAAAATCTGGGCACCTTTGTAAGAAGCAAGTGTCGAGATGCCCATTTTTCCCATGACTTTGAGCATCCCTTTGTAGACACCTTTGCGATAGGCACGGACGATGGTTTTTTCGTCATAGTCATTCTTAAGGTGACCGTGATCCTTCGCGTCGCGAATCGCTTCGAAAGCGAGATAAGGATTGATCGCATCGGCACCATACCCGGTGAGCAGGCAGAAGTGATGTACTTCTCTCGCCTCGCCGGATTCGATGACGAGACCGATTCGTGTGCGGAGCTCTTTGCGAACGAGATGATGATGCACGGCTCCGGTAACGAGTAGCGAACTGATCGCGACACGCTCAGCGTTGCAGGCGCGATCGGACAAAACGACAAGAACAAAGCCGTCGGCAATCGCTTGTTCGACTTCCTGACAAATGCGTTTCAGAGTCGGCAGCAGACCTGCGGTCCCTTCTGATTTGGCCCAAGTTGTGTCGATCGTTTTCGTTTTCCACCCGCGATACCCATCTAACGATTTGATTGCAGACGTTTCTTTGTCTGTCAGAATCGGATGCGGCACGCGCAGACGGTGAGCCTGTCCTTCGGTCGTGTCCAGTAGGTTGCCTTCTGGGCCGATATAACACTCCAACGACATGATCACTTCTTCACGAATCGAATCAATCGCAGGATTGGTCACCTGCGCGAAAAGTTGCTTGAAGTAATCGTAAAGCAAGCGTGGTTTGTCAGAGAGACACGCGATTGAGGTATCGTCCCCCATCGAATAGATCGGGTCTTTGCCTTGATTGAGGAGCGGCAGCAACATGAACTGCATCGTCTCGGTCGTGTACCCGAACGCCTGCATCTGGTTGAGCAAATTCTCCTGCGGAATTCGTTCCGCCGCTCCGCCGTTGCTTCTCCATTCATCGACGAGTTCGTCCAAGTCGACTCGCTGTTGCTGCAACCATTCACCGTATGGTCGCGCGCTGGCGACCTCGTGTTTGAGTTCTTCGTCCGGGATGAGACGTCCTTGTTCAAAGTCGACAAGGAACATTTTCCCTGGTTGCAGGCGGCCTTTGATTTTGACGTTGTCAGGTTCAACATCGAGCACGCCAACCTCACTCGCCATGATGACTTTGTCGTCGTGTGTCACGTAGTACCGGCTGGGGCGAAGCCCGTTGCGGTCGAGGCACGCACCGATAAAATGACCATCGGTGAATGAGACGCTGGCTGGTCCGTCCCAAGGTTCCTGAATTGTGGAGAAGTATTCGTAGAAGTCGAGTTTGTCTTTGCTCATTTCATGATGATTCTGCCACGCTTCGGGAATCATCAGCATGGCGACTTCCTGCAACGTTCGCCCGG
>JAJDEL010000288.1 GCA_029259835.1 Planctomicrobium sp.
ACCCCAATGATCTGAGAAACCTGACGCCCCCAATTCCTAAGACGGCCTCCTGGGACAATCGATGGCGTGCGTCACCACCATACAAATCCGAGGTGAGTGCCCTGTCCTTAACATCGTTCTCAGGCAGGTCAGTATCCAAAAAGTAAACTGGTGTCGCAAAACCCGAGTTCCCGACAACATCTCTTTGCCAACCGCGAACGGTCACTGGCCGGCCTTCAATCGACAACGAAATTCGCGACGGCATCTCTTGCAACTGAGACTCAACACTCCAGTGAACAGGTGACTCAGTTTGCCAGCCGGAGTCGTCGAGCGTCTGATGAAAGTATCCTCGACGATGAACGAGTGTGACCGCGACAAGGGGGATTTCTGCATCGGCAGCAGAAAGAATCGTATCTCCTGCCAGAACCCCCAATCCGCCGGCGTACGTTGGCAGCGCCTGATCGATCGCAATCTCCATGGAAAAGTAGGCAATAGAGGGTTTCCACATGTCCTCATCCCTTATTTTTGAATTGATCCTGACACGGTGTTGCCGCTCGCAACAAACGGTTGTTCGTCCTCAGAAAACATTTCCTGAATCTCAATCTGGTGTTCGAGGACATCAACTGTTGCGTCGGAGGCATCTGTGTTCGAATGTTGGCGTTGCTGTATTCGTCGACGTAGTAAATCGTGCTCAGCTTCGAAGTAATAAATCTGAAACGGCACGTCTTCTTCCTCGGCCAGTTCCATAAAGGCTCGACGTTGTGATAGCCTGAGAAAAGTCGCATCAACGATCACCGAGAAGCCAGCTTGAATTGCGTCTGTTGCCGCCGCCAGTAATCTTTCTTCGGTTCGCGCATTGGCGTCCTGCGAATAGATCCCGGACGCGATATCATTTGGTCCGCGCTCCAGAGGACTCAGGCCAAATAATCGCTTCCGCTCCACATCAGACCGAATACGAACGAATCCGGATTGACGAATCAGGAAGTCGCTGCCGGTTGTTTTCCCGCTCCCGGAGAGCCCACAAGTGATGGCCAGGGTCGGAGTTTTCTCCTGGGTATACCGGGTCGCTAAATCCAAATAACTTTCACATTGTCGCATTAAAACTTCACATTCCGAGTCCGTCAAGTGACCCTGCTGCAACCGGATGGCGACCACTTTCGCGCGGACCATCGATCGATAGACGAGGTAGAATGTCAGAACCCACAGCCCCGCATAGTCTCCAGTCTGCTCCAGATAAGCATTCAGGAAACTTGCTGCCAGATCCGAGCGTTGATGATCGTCCAGGTCCATCACCAAAAAAGCGATTTCGCTCATCACATCTATCTGTCGAAACTGCTGATTGAATTCTATGCAGTCGAATGGTGTCAGCCTGTTCTTCCACCAGACGATGTTTCCGAGATGGAGGTCACCATGACAATCGCAGACAAAGCCACCTTCAGAACGATCACGAAACGCCTCGACTAGGTTGTTGAATGTCGATATCGACCACACCTGTAACTTGCCCAAAGACTTGAGAATGTTTTCATCCCAGTCAATCTGATCGAGATGTGCAAAGTTTTCCAGCGCGGAACTACGCGCCGACGAAACAGAGTCATCTCGGTGGATTGGAGACAGTCTTGCCTGTTGGTGAAAGCGGGCCAGTGACATTGCGAAGTCATTCAATTCAACCGCCGAAAGTCGACCAGCTTGAAGCATCTCATTCGCCAGATCCGCTTGAGGAAACTGTCGCATCCTCACCGCGTATTCAATCGTGTGGCCTTGATCCTCCCCAGTGACTTTGATCTGTGAACCAACCTGCTGAACTGAGACGACTTCGAGGTAGAGATCTTCCGAGAACCGCTGATTCAGACGCAGTTCTTCCTCACAGAAGTGGCGACGTCGCGGCAGGGTCGAGAAGTCAAGAAACCCCAGGTTGACTGGTTTCTTGACTTTGTATGCAAAACCGCCGGTCAGCAAGACCCAGGAAATATGAGTTTCGAGGATGCGAATTGCGTCGACAGCATGAGGATAGGCAGTGCTTTGCAACAAGGAGCTAATCAGTGGAGGCAGGCTGTTTGAGTCTGTCATGCTCGATATTCGCTTACATCTGTGTCTGTGGATGTTCGTTTGACATGTTCATCACACTTGGGCTACGAGTTGGTACAAAATCTGCATGTCTCCTGAAGCCGCACATCGGTCATGACTCCGACAGTGGACGTTCTAAGTAGTTTAACAACGTCGGCGGAGTCAGTTGTCGCGACTGCGACTCCAACATTTGGAGTTTCACTCAAGAGGTTAGCTCATGGAAATTGAAATCCCCGAATACATTTTGCTTGCGATTGTTGTCGCAATAATTGTGTTCATTCGACATCATTGGACTCGCAGGAAGTAACACGCTGTGGACTGGAAAGTCCATTCGGAACAGCATTTCCAAGTAACGAGAAGGGGTGGCAATTCGCCAGTGACGGTTGACCAACTGTTGCAAACCGAACATGAGCAACAACGGTATTCGTGTAGATCCGTTCGACCGTTTCATTGAAATGGATGTCTTCAAAAGCCGCAGCCGCTCTCCGAACAACCGTGGGGTGGGAGTTGTGGGAGAAGGCTAGTCCCCAACCGTGCGGATGTGCCCGCCCGAGCGAATCCGATCGACTTTGCAAGAGGGTCGCATTCTGAGCATGCACGAGCGAACACTCGACCTTCGTCTCTTTATTGGCACGGAAAGAATACAGTCTACACATTCCTGAAGACTCTTGATTGCGAATGGAATTTCTAGATCCTTGGGATCTCATGCGAATGACGTGCCGTCAGGAACGTCGTTTGCAAACCGACTCCACCTGAATTGGTTTTAGTACGTACCACGTGACCCATTCCCAGATGGAGCGAGACCAATGTCCGCATTGACTGAAGAATTCGCGAGCGATCATCGTGAGATGGCACAACTTATGATGAAGCTTCTCATCTCACTCGAAAACGAGGAGGACGCACAGACAGTTGGTCTTGCTGACGAACTTGACCGCCTTGCAGCCTGACGTTCAGCGGAGTTCACACGGAGAAAGATGAGGAGCAGAAAGAGGACAATGGTAAAAGTATCACCGCATCGAACGTCGCAAGGGTCGCTTCTCGCGATCAGTGGCATTGCCCTGTCCGATTAAGCAGGATGGCGTGAATGCGGAACTCAAGGATGGTGTATTGACCATCTCTCTTCCCAGGGCAGACGAAGCTTGCTGCTGCAAGGTCCCTGTGAAGGGAGCGACTGTGTAGCTTCATTTTCCTATTGTGTCTGTTGTGCCATTGATTATGAGGCCAATTCTGCGTGCAGACTGGGAATAAGCCAGGACCATTCATTAGGATGGACGATTCCGTCTACTCTTTTGAGAACTGAGTTGTCAGTCGAAGCAAGATCCAAATGTCCAAACCAAACACAATGAATCTGTTGATCGTTGAAGATGACGACAACTTTCGAGAGGTTGCGGTGGCCTGGATGAGGCGTATGGGGCATCAGGTTGAGGAAGCCGCGAATGCTCAAGAAGCGTTAATACTTTTCGAGAATAAGTATTTTCAGGTCGCCATCTTCGATATGAACATGCCAGGTGTTTCGGGCCTGGAATTGCTACAGCGATTGAAGTCAGACGGAGTGGAAACTCAGATTCTGATCCTTACAGGACAGGCAACGGTCGAGAACGCCGTCGAAGCGATGAAAATGGGTGCCTGTGACTATTTGACCAAGCCTTTTCCGATGGCTGATCTCGAACACCGCTGTCTTTTGGCACATGATCGCTGGTCATTACAAAAAGAAAATCGGCAACTCAAAACGGTCATCGCACGAAATCAGCCTGAAAAACGGATGATCGGTGAATCCAAACCGATGCGTGATATTCTGCAACTGATCGAGCGGGTTGGTCCGACCGACAAATCAGTCCTGATTCAAGGGGAAAGCGGGACCGGTAAAGAACTGGTCGCCCAGGCGATACATCGTGCGAGTGAAGTGCGGTCTGAGAAACCGCTGGTGACGGTTAACTGCGCCGCGCTGCCGGAACAATTGGTCGAGAGTGAACTTTTCGGTCATGAGAAGGGATCGTTCACCGGTGCGACCGCTGCGAAGAGCGGACTCTTTGAGGTCGCCGACGGGGGGACGCTATTCATCGACGAAATCGGCGAAATGCCGTTGAGTTTGCAACCGAAACTGCTGCGGGTCTTGGAAGACGGTTCATTTCGACGGGTGGGATCGCACCTGGAAAGACGAGTCAACGTGCGTATTGTGGTAGCAACGAATCGAGATTTATCGGAAGAGGTAGCAGAGGGAAAATTCCGTGAAGACCTGTACTATCGCATCAACGTGATGTCGCTCGTGATTCCGCCATTGCGTGAACGGGGTCAAGACATCGATCTTCTCCTCGACCACTTTCTGGCACCAGACTGGTCGGTGCAGGATGATGCGCGCCAGGTGATGCGCCAATTCTCCTGGCCCGGCAACGTTCGACAATTGATCAACGCACTGGAGCGTGCAACCATCCTGGCCGAAGGCAGACTGATCACCATTGAGGATCTTCCGCTGGAAGTCGTCGACTCGTCCGACTCACAGGACATCCAGAACCGCTCCGAAAGTGTTCGCCGACTCGATTCAATGGAACGGGCTCACATCATCGAAGTCCTGAAAGAGGAACAGGGCAATAAAGCACGCGCTGCCCGGATTCTGGGGATCCATCGTCGCAAACTCTACCGGCTCTTGGAACGCTTTGAGATCGACGAAACCGACTATCGTTTCTGAGCGAGAGTCGTGTTGCCCAATTCACAGTCGATGTTGAGCAGCGTCGTAACGCCCGATACCGCACACCACTCCTAGGCATTGTGCCAATTCGCACAATGCCTACTCGGACACGGCTGCGAATCAATGGTCTTTTATTTCGGCATCAACTTTGCGTTTGTGGAACTTCATCTCAACGACGGATGATCGAAGATGACACAAAGTCGCGAAAATTCAACAACTGTCCATGCCCTCCGGCAAACCGGCACCATACAGTCGATCCGTGGGAGCGTGGTCGATGCCCACTTCGATCAGCGTTTACCGGAAACTCAGGCTTTGCTGCACACGCACTCAAACGTCACGGTGGAAGTTCTCAGTCATCTCGACCGTCAGACCGTCCGTGGGGTCGCTTTACGTGCAACAAGCGGGCTGTCTCGGGGTGATGTCATTATTGATGATGGCCGGACCTTGTCTGTTCCCGTTGGAAATGCAACTTTGGGCCGCATGTTTAATGTTTCCGGTGAATCGATCGACGATGGCCCTCCCCTGGAAGAGTCGCTTCGTAGATCCATTTATCGCCAGCCTCCACCAATTACCGAACGCGTGGGCAGCACCGAGGTCTTTCACACGGGTATTAAAGTCATTGATCTCCTGTCTCCCCTGGAGCGAGGAGGGAAGGCCGGTTTATTCGGAGGGGCCGGAGTTGGC
>JAJDEL010000289.1 GCA_029259835.1 Planctomicrobium sp.
ACTTCAATCTGTGGATTCGGGCATTTGTAACTCGTGCGAAAATCGATCCATTCACATTGGTCTTTATGTCGTTGCGAAAAGTGAATCCGAATGCAATTGTTGATGCGAAAATCAGTGCAGTGCAGGCGGGACTTCCGCCGATTGCGACACGTTCGTTTGAGGCTCACTTTCTAGCAGGTGGCAACATTCAACGTGTTGTTCGAGCTTTGATTGCGGCTCATCGGGCGAATATTGATCTGGATTGGGATATCGCCTCAGCGATTGATCTTGCTGGTCGTGACGTCCTGGATGCGGTCCGCACGAGTGTTGACCCGAAAGTGATTGATTGCCCTGATCCACGACACGGTCGTACAACGCTCGATGGTGTCGCGAAGGACGGGATTCAACTCAAAGCCAGAGCACGTGTGACTGTTCGGACAAACTTACAACAACTTGTGGGAGGGGCGACAGAAGAGACAATCATTGCACGTGTGGGAGAAGGAATTGTCTCTGCGATAGGCTCGTGTGATACCCATAAAGAGGTGCTTGCAAATCCAACCCTGATTGCACAGGCAGTGCTCAGGAAGAGCCTTGATTCTCAAACTGCATACGAAATCGTTTCCATTGATATCGCCGATATCGATGTCGGTGACAATGTTGGTGCGAGGCTTCAAGCAAATCAGGCTGAAGCGGATGTACGCGTTGCGCGGGCAAAAGCGGAAGAACGGCGTGCGGAAGCTGTCGCAATGGAACAAGAAATGCAATCACTTACGCAAGAGAATAGAGCGAAAGTTGTTCTCGCTGAATCCGAGATTCCAAAAGCAATGGCGGAGGCATATCAAAACGGGTCATTGCGAGCCACAAAAGATTGACGGCAAGATTTGCCGGTTGTTGCAATTAATCACGAGGATGTAATCATGGGAAAGGATACCACCTCGTTTTTACGATGAAGAAAAGGCAGACGCGTCCACGTGTTGACGGACCGTGCCACACTTTGACTGTTGACGTTTATCGAGACCTCAGGGACGAAAATCGAGTAAGCAAAACGTTCAACAGGAATAGAGAAAAGCCCTGAAATTATGTCTGAAATCAACATTCAATTGACACGTAAACAACAAGAAATTCTTCTTCGCGGACTGCGATATGTCCGTAGTTCCGCAGCTTTGGATCCAAAAAACTGGAACGAAGAAGTGGATGAAGAACGGCAACGGCATTACAGTGAAGTCGCCGAAATCGAAACGCTTCTGAATGGAGCAAAAATCGTGGAACCGGCAGCAATCTAGTTTGCTGGCGGTGTTCTCGAATTATCAGTTCAATTCCCGTGATGTGAAATGTTATTCATGTCGCGGGTCTTTCATTTCAATGACGGTTTTGTGCCGTTGATAAGTCTCTCATGCGGTATCAAAACGTCTGCCTTGAAGCTGTCGTGACTCATCTCCCAGATGAGATCGTGACCTCCTCTGGAATCGAAACTCAATTGGCTGCGGTTTACGAGCGGCTCGGCCTTCCTGAAGGTCGCCTGGAATTGATGACCGGAATTCAGGAGCGACGTTTCTATCCACCTGGAACGCTACCAGGAAAAATTAGTGGCGCCACTGTTCGCAAGCTTATCGAGACAACTGGGTTTGATCCACAACTGTGTCAGGCACTGATTCACGGTTCAGTCTGTCGGGATCAAATGGAACCTGCGACCGCAGCCGGTGTACACGCTGTTTCCGGGCTTCCGGACGACTCGCTTGTGATCGATGTCAGTAATGCTTGTCTGGGGCTGCTAAACGGTGCGGTCATTATTGCAGACATGATCGAGCTTGGTCGAATCAAGGCCGGAATTGTCGTCGGAACGGAAATCGGCAGGCCGCTCGTCGAAGCGACAATTCACAAGCTCAATAACGATCCCACAGTTACGAGGAAGTCATTCAAGCTTGATTTTGCATCGCTGACGATTGGGTCCGGATCAGCGGCAATTTTGCTTTGTCACGAATCGATGAGCAAAACCGGAAACCGTCTGTTAGGTGGAGCCTGTCGGGCAGACACTTCTCATTCGGATTTGTGCGAAGGAGGTATTGATAGTGCAGGGTCAGGCGATCATCGCCCGTTGATGAGCACCGATTCTGAGGCTCTTTTGTACGCTGGAGTTGACCTCGCGCAACAGACCTGGGATCAGGCGAAGACAAATCTGGATTGGACGAACGCGAATGTAAGCAAGACTTTCACGCATCAAGTTGGCAAGGCACACCGCTCACTCCTATTGGAAAAGCTGAGGTTGTCCCCGACACTTGATTTTCCGACGGTGGAATTTTTGGGAAATACCGGAGCAGTTGCGCTTCCGACCGCAATGGCGCTCGGGATTGAGGACGGATTCGTCTCCGGAGGTGACCAGATTGCACTTCTGGGTATCGGCAGCGGATTGAACTCAATCATGCTGGGTGTCGAGTGGCAAGGGGATTCACATTCCTGATTCTGATGTTGTGGAATCCAACTGGAAATAGGAATATCTTTTGATCCGCACTTCGTGCTTGAACGTTCGTTCAATGACAAGGTAGGATCAGCAGTGGTTGTGACTGCTTTCAACAAAATGCACATCTCCAAATCAATTCAGTAAGGACCGTGGTATGGGACTCTTTGATAAGCTTCGCGCAGAGTTAATCGACATTATTGAATGGGTCGACGATTCCCGGCATACGATTGCCTGGCGTTTTCCTCGCTATCAGAACGAAATCAAGAACGGGGCGCAGTTAATCGTTCGGCCTGGGCAAATGGCAGTTTTTGTTCATCGGGGCGAAATCGCCGATGTCTTCGAACCAGGACATTACGAACTCAAAACTGACAACTTGCCAATTTTAAGTACCCTCGCAGGTTGGAAGCACGGTTTTAACAGTGCGTTTAAGGCGGAAGTTTACTTCGTCAATACTCGGCAAATCACAGATCTTAAGTGGGGAACGCCGAATCCGATTATGCTTCGAGATGCTGACTTTGGTCCGATTCGGCTGCGGGCATTCGGGACGTACACAATGCAAGCAGTCGATCCGAAAGCTTTGCTCCGTGAATTGATTGGAACTGATTCGAGCTTTCAGGTGGACGAAATCAACGAGCTGATGCGATCTATTATCGCCTCCTCATTCGCAGACTTGCTCGGAGAATCGAAGATCAGCGCCCTCGACCTTGCATCAAATTATCGAGAACTCTCGGAGCAGCTTCGACAAAATTCTGTTGAAAGAGTCGATGACGAATACGGTCTAAATATCCCTCAGTTGTTCATCGTCAATGTTTCACTTCCAGAAGAAGTCGAAAAGGCGATGGATACACGATCCAGTATGGGCGTGATTGGCGATCTTGGGCGATTCCAACAATTCCAGATGGGGCAGGCGATGATGGCTGCTGCTGAGAACGAATCTGGCGGCGGAGCATCGGAAGGGATGGGGCTGGGCATGGGATTCGCCATGGCGAACCAGATGGTGCAAGGCATGGGACAGGCAGGCCAACCAGGGGCCATGCCGCCACCACCACCTGTGAGCGCCTGGTATGTCGCTGTGAACGGGAAAACGGAAGGGCCGTTCGATCTCAACCAAATGGCTCATGGTGCTCAAGCTGGACAGGTGGGTCAAGAAACGCTGGTTTGGTCACAATCTTTGGGTGAATGGAAGCCTGCCAGTCAAGTTGCAGCGCTGGGGATGATCTTCGGGCCACCAGGACCTCCGCCTCCTCCACCGCCAGCACCGTAAACTTGTCAAAAATCCTGCTCAGACACAGCTTCATTGCTTCGACGTGGTGAAGTTGTTTTGGCTTCTGTATTGGAAACTCAACGATGACCGTTCCTCTGCGTGTCGGTGCTGTGATTCTGTGCGGTGGGAAAAGTTCGAGAATGGGGCAACCGAAGCACTTGCTGCCGTTTGGAAACGAGACAGTTATGCAACGAGTTGTGCGAATACTTTGCAAAGTTACTCAAGATGTTGTCATTGTTGCTGCACAGGACCAAGATGTTCCAGAGTTGCCTGAGTCTTGCCTGATTGCCAGAGATGATGTGACACATCAAGGACCGTTATCTGGTTTGATGTATGGATTGCGAGTTCTTGACGATAAAGTCGATGCGGTCTATCTCACTGGCTGCGACGTCCCGATGCTTCGAGTCGAATTTGTTCGTGAGATGATCAACCGACTTGGAAACGCTGACCTTGCAGTTCCGTTTGACCTGCAATTCACTCATCCCCTCGCCGGGGTTTATCGAACAAGCCTGCTTGAGAAGATCGAAGAGCTTCTTGATGCCGGAGAACGGCGCCCTCGAAAGTTAATCGAATCGGTCACATCAATTCTTGTTTCCGTTGATGAACTTCGGGGCATTGACCCGCAATTGGATTCATTACGAAATATGAATTCCCCAGAAGATTATGCCGAGATGCTTCGCGTGACTGACAACGCATGAGGAATCGATCCGAAGTCGTTTCCCGATATCAGCCGATTGGGCGATATTCCCGAACCTGATTCCGATTCATGTTCATAACCGGCGCTAGCGCCCAATGGTCTCTACTTTGGAGCTTCTCGCAATGAGCCGAACGCGCTAGCGTCGGGCATTGATCGATAAAATATTGCCCATGCAATAAGGCCCGTGGCTAGTGCCAGCGGCTCATAAGACTTGGCCACAAGTACACAAAGTCGAGGTCAATCGGCTAACGCCCTGTGGTTGATCCTGACCGAATTAATTCGTGACGATTCCGGAGCTACGGCAGGAGAATTTCGCCACCGATTGTTAACCCAGAGATGATCCGATTGTTCACGTTTTGCTTGACTCCAAAATCAAGCGTGTCTGGATTCATCGTTGGATCGGCTGCCGAAATCGTGTTGTAGCGGATACTCGTGTCCGCCGCTCCGACTCTTCCCATCCAAGTGAGATTATACCCCACACGGAGTTTGAACCATTCGGTCACATCGCATTTGGCGTAGACGTTAAGTTCTGCTGAAGGTGCGAAGTCGAGTTCTCGGTCGAAGTCTGTTGTTGAGGCTGGATCATCAATGAGTAAGTTTGGATCATTGAGAATCGAGGAAAGGTCTCCTGGTTCGCGGGCATTCTGAGTCTTCACTCGAGAGCGAATCAGCCCCAGACCAAGTGCCACTTTCGGCTCGACGCCGAGTGTCAGCCTCTTCTGTTTCACTTCTGAACGCAATCCAAATTGTAGAGCGTTTCGGTAGTTATGCACTTTGGAGTCGATGCGATTGGTTTGTGGAGTGGTCAAAGGATTAGCGTTAATAGTTCCATCTGTTGCGTAGTCGGCAACGTTTGAAAAAGTCCCGCCGAAGACAAGTCGTTCGGAATACTCTTCGTGCCGATAACCAATGATTGATTGTAAGGTCCAACCATCGTGGGGGATTCTGAGATCGTAAACGTGATTCACTTCCGCTGACCAGACATTCACTGAGTATTCGCTGAAGAAGTCCGAGTCGTAAACAATGAGAGGAACATCTGCGAACGGAGCAGGGACTGTTGGAAGATTAGGAAGATTTTGGATCGTGCCGGGCTGTCCATCGATCGTGAAGGGAATCACGATGAATTGAACTGGGGCTACTCCAAAAGTGGAATTTAATGATGTGGGCGGGATACTCGGTACTCGCAGGCTTTCTGCTTGTTCTTCAAGGGACCACACTGAACCTTCAATCGACGATCGTTGGTCGAGAGGAATCCCAAAGGATCCTTTGATTCCGTTGTTGTCATCCCAGTCTGTGCCATCCGTTGTCGGAGCAACCGCTCTGCCTGTGAGTGTGATCGGTAACCCTTGTGTTGGAAACATTGGCAGATCAAATGGTTCACTGACATTGTCAATCACATTCCCATCCAGGTCGGTGATTGTTGAACCGAGTGATCGACCGCCTCGATGCCCAATCTTTGCATGAAAGTATTCCATGCGAATCCAGCTACCAGAAACATGGTTGCTGAGAGAATTGTGCAAAGGTGTGTCGAGTGAAAACGAGTTGAGACGATCGTCCGGCACCAATTCAGCATACGCCGACGGGTTTGCGTGAGCATATGGGTCACCATGTTGGGCAAATTGCGAATTTGGTCCCGGCCCCCAATTCTGTGCATGGAGGTCCGATGCGAAAAAGACCGACACCAACGTGAGCAGCGAGTATGTTGCTCGCTTCACGAAGAGCATGGCATGTCGATCCCGTTTCGTGACTACAAGGAGAGACTGTTTCAGTCCAAGCTTGCAACAACGAACAAGCAGTGCCTGCGCGTCCATGGGTATCCTTCCAGCTTCGTCTCTGTCGAAATGTCTCAAATCAGCACCAAATGTGTCTAATAGAATTTGCACTGTTAGGGCATGAATTGAAGACAACGGTCTCCTTGCACACGATGTGCTGTCTTGGTTGTATCGGTTCGAGAAGGTAGTGAACCTAGAGAAAAAATAACAATTCTTATGATTTTGCGGGTCCGAGTGTGGTTGTCGTCCTCTATTCTCGACCTTGCCGGGGTTTTAGGTGGCGTGGGTAAAACAGGGGTGCGAGAAGAGACGCCCTTGCCATCCCTTAAAAGAATCCGTGACAGGCTGTAGACTTTGCCACTTTCCAACACCATTTTCACTGAGGAATATCATGCCACGCCACGATGGACGCGACAACAATCAACTTCGCCAGCTACATATTGAACGCCCGTATTTCGGTTCCGCACCAGGTCGCATTCTCATTCAAGCAGGACAGACGACGATTCTCTGCACGGCAAGTGTCAGCGAAGATCTTCCTCCCTGGAAGAAGAATCAAGAGAATCCAACAGGCTGGGTTTCGGCAGAATACAACATGCTTCCAGGCAGCACGGCCCCACGAAAATCTCGACGATCAGACGGGCGCGGGACCGAAATACAGCGGTTAATCGGTCGTAGCTTGCGCGCAGTTGTGAATTTTTCGGCCCTTGGTCCACGCATGGTCACCGTTGATTGTGATGTCCTTCAAGCAGATGGTGGGACGAGAACATTGAGCATCACCGGCGGATTCATCGCCCTTGTGGACGCGCTCCATGAGGTTGAGGATCCCAATTTTGATATCAACTCGGTCTTTAGCGACAGCGTAGCTGCTGTGAGCGTGGGGATCGTTGATGGTCAGGCAGTTCTTGATCTGGATTACCCGGAAGACAGCCAGGCTGATGTTGATATGAATACAGTCATGACAGGCCGTGGCAACATTATTGAAGTACAGGGAACCGCAGAGCGGGATGTTTTTTCGAGAAAGCAGTTGAATGAACAGCTCGATCTCGCTGAGCATGGAATTGCACAACTTACGAAACTGCAACGAGATACGCTCGGTGAAAGATGGCCTATGGACACATCTTTGGAAAGCTGATAGAAGTTGCCTTCCCAAGGACAATTACAATGTGAATTGCAGGTCGACAAGAAGTCTCCTGTCATTCGTGAGCAATTCGCTCATCAGTCGCAAATTCGTCAATGACGAGGCCACGGAGGGTGCCATGAGAATTCGACATCTCTTACAAATCGACGCTGTGTTCACACTTCTAGTGCTCACTTTTCTCTTTGGTCTCGTGGCAAACGCTCCGGCAGCCCGAAAGATCGATGCTGACCCGTCACAGAATTATGAACTCGAAAAGATTCGTGGTCCTTGGATGATCAGTGTCGCGACGTTTCAAACGACCGGTTTAGGAGGAGTTTCTCGTTCAGGGAAAACTCAGGAGCAAGCTGCTCATGAATTGATTCTGGAACTGAGGCGGGCTGGGATGCCTGCATATATGTACGTACATAATTCAGGCAAAAAACAAGTGACCGTGACCGACCGAATCGGTCGGGAAGAAGTGAAAAGCCTGAGAAAGATTAAAACGGTTCTTGTGCTTGCTGGAAACTACAACAATATCGACGACAAGCTTGCTCAGGATTCTCTCAAATGGATTAAGAAATTGAATCCAAAGTGCTTGCAGGCAGGAGTCGCGAATACCTCATCAAAGAAACGGCCATCGCCGTTGAACGGGGCCTTTCTAACAGTGAATCCATTGCTCTCTGATGAAGAGGTTTCCCGAAACCAGAGGGATCCATTACTCGTTAAACTCAATGGCGGTGAAAACTATTCTCTCGCTGAAAACAAGGGTGAGTACACATTGGTCATCCGACATTTTCGTGGCAAGCAAGTCAACGTGAAACCTGGCAAGAAAGGCATCTCGCTCGCTGCTTTTTTGAAAGATGATAATCTCGTCGATGCGGCGTATGGCGCACGAGATCTCACGACTGCACTTCGAGGGAATTACGACAAGCAGGGTGTCTTTAATAACATTGATGCTTACGTCTGGCACGACCATAATGAATCGATCGTGACTGTTGGTTCGTTCTCTTCAGCGAATGATCCGGCAATTGCCAGATATCAAAAGATGTTTGGCCCTCGACTGGAAACTTTTCAGGACGGGAGTACAAATTATCAACCGGGACATTTCGCGGTAAGTGGATTTGGAAAAGGGCGAGACGAGACTCGGCTCTGGCCGTTTGAGTCCAACTTACAGTTGGTGCGTGTCCCGCGACTGCGATAGCTTCACAGCCGCAATCGCTCTCCTGATTTTTGATCCGTCCTGAAATCGGTCCCCAATTTCCGCCGCTTGGGTGATAGTCCAATGCCGTCTACTCTGTCCTTGAGGCTGAGTCTTGTGAGCCGCTGGTGCTAGCCACGGGCCTTGCGCGGGACAACACGTTTTTCGTAAATTGTCCGACGCTAGCGCGTTCGGCTCATGGCGATAAGCTCCAAAGTAGAGACCTTGGGGTAAGCGCCCTGTGGCTGACGCGGAACGAATCATCTCGGGAAGTAGTTGTGAGACGATTCCTTGGAGCAGGCGTCACATTGAAAGAGATTCATTTGTTTGCAGAGTACAAACGCAGTTGCGCCCGGACTCTTTTGCGAGATAGAGACCTTGATCCGCTTGCTTGACGAGTTCTTCTGTCTCAAGGCTCTCTTGAAATGAAGTCGCGACGCCGAGCGATATTGTCACAGACAAATTTCCGTTTTCAGTCACGACCTGAAGTTGCAAAATTCGTTGTCGAATCTGCTCCGCAATCCTCATTGCTCCAGTGTGTCCTACGTTTGGCAGAATCATCGCAAACTCTTCGCCACCATAGCGTGCTGCCAAAGCGTGGTCCGCGACTCGTAGTTCTTGTGTCAATTCTTGGAGTGATTCCGCAACTTTCTTGAGAACCAGGTCGCCAACAACGTGTCCGTGGTCATCGTTAAAGGATTTGAAGTGGTCGACATCGAGCATGATTAAGCTGCATGGTTCTTGTGTCAGTGTTGAGTGCTCCAGGAATCGTGCGAGTTCCTGGTCGAATGTCCCGCGATTTGCGAGCTTTGTCAAAGCGTCTCGTCGAGCCTGATTGGCGATGTCTTCGCGAGAAATTTCTCGGTGTAGAGTTTGGAGCAAAAATGAAGAGGCCCACTCAACCAATTGGGCTTCTTCGTGGCGGGGAGTCGTTGATTCAGAGTGGGAAAGCATTAGCACACCCAGTATGTCTCCAGCATGCTTTATGGGAATCAGCATACCACAGCGGAATGGAATTTCTTCGTTGCACTCGAGGATTGTTTCAGTAGTGATGATCAAAGGAGAATCCGTGAGGTGTGACATCGCATCAACAAAAAACTTCTCCCCACGTTGCCAACTAGCGGCAGCTTTGCTGTTTTCGAGTGTCCCTCCACTGGCAAAGTGTGGGCATGCATGATCTGACGTGTCTTCAGAATCGTTCAAATACAAACTTGCCCATTGATACCCGGTGAGGGTAGCAAGCTTCTTTAAGAAGCCTTGCATCATTTCTTGTGGAGACTGGAATTCTGAATCGAGCAGAGTTCGGATTTCGAGCATTTCTTTCGCAAGCTCGACTTCCACATCTTGGTTTGATTTGAGAATGGGTTCAGGGATTTCTTGTCGTTGACACTTCGTACGCTGCATGAGATGTGCAAACTCTTCCCTCGCGGGGAGGTCAGCTGCAAATGCGGGTAGCTCGGTCAATATCATCAGGCTTGAATCTGAGTCATCAGAGGTGCACAGAATCAGAAAGAGTGACTCAATCTCGATGGGAAGATCATCAAACAACTCTGGGTGCTTGACCTTTTGAATCGTGTTCCCACTGAATGTAAGGTGCTGCGGAATTGCGGGGCACTGAATAGTTCTGTCTGATGCGTCCCAGGTTTCGTCCGAGTAGACCACCCAACCGTAAAAATGATCCTCTGATCGAGACCATCGCTTAAGTCTGTTTAACAAGCGTGAACCAGAATGCTTGTCTTCAATTGCTTTTAACCATTCGACTTCAAATCGATACCGGTCACAGTTTGATTTTATCTTCGAACTGATCTGGTTTGCCGTCTCCAATTCTTGGCGAAGCTGTTCGCAGTGATCGAGCGTTCGACGGATTTTCATCCACGAAAACAGCCATATCCCGCAAACGGAGAAACTGAACAGCCCGATGAGATCGATGGTGAGATTGTCCGACACAAGCATCAATATATCCTTCGTCACGTAGGTCCATCCTGAACTAGAATTCAGGCTGATACTATTCTTGCACTTAGAGAGAATGCGAGATCGGACAGGCAAATCACAAACTTTTTCATGTCGAGCAACATCAACATTCCGTAAAGATTGCTACAATCGATTCTTCTCAAGGCTCGTGAATTTGAGTGGACAAAGTTGAATGGTGAAGCAGGAATCAGCGAACACGACTCGCAAAATTTTGGTTTGCATAATCCTGCTTGCCGTCTCTATTACGGCTATCGAGTACATGCTGCCCCAGGGAGTCGCATTTGGGCTACTGTATGTTGCGGTCCTGGTTCTCACTTTTTCGTCTCTCAATCAAAAAGTCATTCTCCTTGTCGCTGGGCTTGTGACTGGACTTTGCACACTGGGATACCTCATTGGTCCTCACACGTGGGATGTGGATGAACTAGTCCTGATCACCAACATGCTGCTGACGATTTTTGCAATCTGGACAACGGCAATTCTTGGATATCAGCGAAAAATCTCTGAAGAAAGCCTTCGTGTGGCAAATATCGTGCTGGACCGGAGAATTCAAGAGAGAACGGAGGAATTGCAATCAGCCTTTGACGACCTGCAAAAAGAAGTTGTCAGACGTCGTAAAGCACAGGCTGCATTTGAGGACGAGCAGATTCTCGTCAATGGATTATTCGAAGCGATTCCGGACAACATCTACTTCAAGGACAAAGAAGGAAAGTATCTGCGAATCAATAAAGCGAAAGCGCGCAGGTCAGGACTTGAGTCGCCGAGTGATGCCATCGGCAAGACCGATTTTGACTTTTTCCCAAAAGGGCATGCGGAACAAGCATTGGAAGCTGAACGGAAGATCCTTCAGTCTGGTGAAGGATTGATCGATTCGGAGGAACATTTGGTCTGGCCGGACGGAACGGTCACGTGGGTTTCTGCGACGAAAATTCCACTTCGAAATTCCGAAGGAGCCATCATTGGCACAATGGGGATCTCCCGTGACATTACGCAGCAACACGAAATTGCTGAGCAGCTTGAAAACGAGCGGGATCGACTTCGCACTTTGATCGATCACCTTCCAGACTTTGTTTTCATCAAAGACAAAGATGGCAGATTCTTAACGGTGAACCGTACACTGATTCATGTGTACGGTTGCCAAACTGAAAAGGAACTGCTCGGGAAAAATGATTTTGATTTTTCACCTGCTGAGTTGGCTCAAGCGTATCGCGATGATGATTTAGATGTCATGCAATCGCGCCAACCTCTTATTAATCGTGAAGAAGAGAACTTGCTTGCCGACGGTTCTCGGAAATGGCTCCTGACAACTAAAGTCGCCCTTACGAACAGCGATGACGAAGTTGTAGGACTGGTTGGGATCGCGCGCGATATCACGGATCGAAAGCAAGCCGAGCAAGAATTAAAGGCTGCAAAGGAAGCAGCTGAAGTCGCCAACCTCGCGAAAAGTGAATTTCTAGCAAACATGAGTCATGAAATCCGGACACCGATGAATGCAATCATTGGCATGTCCGAACTCGTTTTAGACACGAAACTCACTCCGCAGCAAGCGGACTACCTGGAGACGGTTCTCGACTCTGCCGAGTCTCTGCTGGGGATCATTAACGACATCCTCGATTTCTCAAAAATTGAATCGGGGCGTCTGGAACTTGAATCTTACCCGATTGAACTTCGTGAATGGCTGGGAGATTCTATCAAGCCATTGGCATTACGGGCGCACGCGAAGAAACTCGAACTTGCCTGTCACATTTCACCGGATGTCCCTCCCTACGTCAAAGGCGATGGTCTCCGTTTGCGGCAAGTGATTGTGAATTTGCTCGGGAACGCGATCAAGTTCACAGAGCAGGGTGAAGTCATCCTCGATGTTTCGATTGAAACGGAGGAAGAGGAACGCATCAAGATTCACTTCAAAGTTTCTGACACGGGGGTGGGCATGACAAAGGAGACTCAGGATCGAGTCTTCAATGCGTTTGAACAGGCCGACATGTCAACCACTAGAAATTTTGGTGGAACAGGTCTCGGACTGACGATTTCTGCCAAGCTTGTGCAATTGATGAACGGGGAAATATGGATCGAAAGTGATCTTGGTGTTGGCAGCACGTTTCACTTTACTGCAGATTTCGAGTACGGCTCAGAAGTCGAGATTCCGAATTCGCTCAGAGAGTCTCCGACGCTTGAAGGATTGAACGTTTTAGTCGTGGATGATAATGCGACGAACCGTTTGATCCTGAAAGAGATGTGTACGAATTGGCGAATGAATCCGATTGCCGTCGACAGCGCTCCAGCAGCACTGGACTGCCTCAGTCAGGCATTTGAATCGGTAACTCCATTTGAACTTGTCATCACTGACGCCAG
>JAJDEL010000290.1 GCA_029259835.1 Planctomicrobium sp.
TGTCCCTTTGCTCAATAAATGCAAGGGTATAACCGTTGAATCACAACCTCGAACGTTCAAGATTCTCACACTGTGCATCCGCATTTCTGTTCTCCATGCGATGTTATCAACGCAACTCACTGCTCAGAATGTTGATTCGCCTACAGAAAAAGACTGGATGAGTTTTGAGGTGATCAGCGCACAGGAAGAAGCAGGAGATATTGACGGCGCAGTTGATTCATTGAAATCGATAATAGCGGACTCAGATTCGCATCCTCAAATCGTTTCCACGGCTCGTGATTACCTCGCCTATCTTTGCCTGGAAAACAATCGTCCGCAAGAAGCGGTGGATCAACTTACTGTCTTGCTCTCTGGTGAAACGGACCGCTTCGACAGGTATGACTTTCTATCTGATCGGTCTCGTGCATATTCGAAGCTTAGAAATCGTCCTCTCGCAGAGGCAGACAGATTAGCAGCGGCGGAATTGTCTAAAAAACTTCCCGGCGTGAGTGAATACGAGACCGTGTTTGGTCATTTTTCTTTTCGGTCACTCATCGAACTCGTGATTCGCAAAATTTCGCCTCATGGCTTTGAAACGACTTCCGGAAAATTTCTCGTCTTCGGATTCCTGGCACTCTGTTTCTGGATTTTGATTATTCCCTACAACTTATGGATGGGGAATCGACAGCGAATTGAAGGCGAAGGAACGTGGAAACGATTGTGGAGTGTCTCGGCTAGAATGGCAATCATTCAGTCGTTGCCGTTGCAATTTATGTTGTTGTTTTGTGCTTTCTCTTCTCCAGAAAGCGATGTCGAATCGTCGATCTTCGTTGCCATCTTTACGTTTGTTGTCGTTCTTTTTTGGTGTGGCCTGTACTTGTTGCCACCGACCCGATTGGTTGGTGTGAGAGAAGGCCTGGCGAAAGTAGATGATGCTGATTTTTGCAATCGACTGGATTCAATGTCCCAGAAGCTCGGAATTCAAACTCCAGTTGCAAGAATGATTCCCAGTGCTGGCGGCACAATGGCCTTGCAAGGTTTCGCCGGTGGTCTTCCGCAACCTTCATTGACAATCAGTGATGGGATTTTAATGCGGCTTAATGAGGAGGAGACTGACGCGATTGTCGCTCATGAACTGGGCCACATCGCAAATTATTCTTTGTGGTTTTTCCCGGTTGTCGTGAGTGTTGCATGGTCTTCGGGAGTGGTTGCTGCGTTATGGTTTGGGGAATGGATGTCCCTCCTCATCGGGTGTGCAATGCAGACAGGGCTGAGCCGAATCGTCAGCCGGCATTTTGAATACGATAGTGACCGCAAGGCGGCTGGGGTCGTTGGTTATGCCGCAACTGTTGCCGCGCTCGATAAAATTCACATCACGAATATCGTCGAAAACACCGGTTGGGTCTCTTTTTTCGCCTTTTTAATGGCAACGCATCCCTCACATGAAGAACGTCTTTCGGCTTTGGAAAACGCCGCTCCAGTGTCAGATCGTCCGGCATTGACCTGGTCCGAGAAAACGGCAAAGCGAAGAAGGATTGGATCGAGAGTCGCGTTCTTCACCTGGTTGAGTATCATGGCGTCCTGCCTTGTGTTGCCGAGGTCCGATGCATGGAATTACCTACGGATCGCGATGCTCTGCAGCGTGATATTCACGCCTTCTTTTCTGATCCATAAAGCAATTCGAAAAGATGTCAAAGCAGATTTGAAACGGCGGCAGGTCAAGTCGAATAAGAACTCAAACTGGTGGACCTTTTCGGTGGTTTTCATTGTAGCTATTCTGTATGTTTCTGTAGCGGGTCTCGCGGACTCTGAATTCTTGGATGGCACAGATAGCGATCAAGCTTGGCTGATTCTTCTGTTCCCTTTCGGAATTGCCGCCATTCTGTTTTCCTGGATGATGTGGAAAAATTCTCGTTCTCCACAAGCGAAAATTCGACTTGCTATCCACCAAAAACGTTGGCAAGACGCTCTCGATTTGGGTGACGCAAACTTGAGGAAGATCAAAGGGGACACGGCACTGCGGCACGACCTGATTCTCGCCCAGTGGATGACTGGTGAAGAAGAGGTAGCCATCGCCGCCATGGCTCAACTTCGCGAAGACATTCCTTCCTTCAAGCATCCATGGCTGATACAAGCGATGATGCATCTTGAGCGGAATGAATATCAAATCGCTCTGGATTTGGTGAACGAAGTCAAGGACGACCTCGAAGGAGACATCAGCCCGCATGGTATCGCCGCACGTTGTTATCGTTTTCTTGGTGAGCCTGAAAAAGTCGAAGAAGAAGCTGACACAATTGAGGAAATTATTGCCGATATCGCAGGCGTTCCAGCATTTCGATGTGCAGTCGCGATTGATCGGGGTGAAACTGAACTGGCACGAACTCTTTGGGATGAAGCCGATCGACTCGCTCCTGGGGATACATATATTTCTTTACTAAAGGCTGAAATTGAATTTCGCTTTGGCTCGATCGATGATGGGAATCAGTTTCTTGCCACAGCGAAAAAGCTGATTGACGCAACACCGTTCGCATTCCTCGGAGCCGAACTTCGATACGTCGAAGCCCTCGCAAACGGCGAGGCCAGCGCATAAAAAGAGCGACACATCATAGATGTATCGCTCTTTCGTTTGAATGATTCCCGGACACATTTAGTATCCGGCTAAATTTCAATTCATCACGATTCGGGTACGCTTTTACGCGCCAAGTGTTGCAACGACTTTCTTTGCCGCATCCGTCAAATCGGTTGCTGTTGTGATTTGTTTGCCGGAGTTGGCGAGCATTTCACGGGCGATCTCGACGTTTGTGCCTTCGAGTCGAACGACTAGCGGAATAGTAATCCCTATTTTGTCATACGCCGCGAGCAACGCTTCCACAATCGTATCGCACTTCATGATGCCGCCGAAGATATTGATCAGAATCGCTTTAACATTGTCGTCCGACAGAATGATGCGGAACGCCTCGGTCACCTGGTCCACGTTTGCCCCGCCGCCGACATCGAGAAAGTTCGCCGGTTCGCCGCCGTGTAGCTTGATGAGGTCCATAGTACTCATTGCGAGTCCGGCTCCGTTGACGAGACAGCCGATGTTGCCGTCGAGTTTTACGTAACTGAGACCTGCCTCTTGCGCTCTTACTTCGTTCGGCTCTTCTTCACTGAGGTCTCGCAGTTCAGCAAAGTCTTTGTGGCGGAACATGGCGTTGTCATCAAAGGAAACTTTCGCGTCCAAGGCGATCAGTTCTCCATCTCCGGTCACAACCAACGGGTTGATTTCCAGCAAGCTGCAATCATTCGCCGTAAAGAATTTGCAGATTCTTGGGAAAAATTTGCCCGCGGCTTTCATCGCCGCTCCATCAAGTTCCAGGGCGTAGGCAATTTTACGAACCTGAAACGGCTGTAAACCTTCAGCGGGATCGTAGTGGACACGAACAATTTTCTCAGGCGATTCCTCAGCCAGTTCTTCAATCGCCATGCCTCCTTCAGCAGAAGCGATGACGCAAGGGAGTCCAACTTCACGATCAAGAACAACGCCGAGATACAATTCTCGTGCGATGTCCAAACCCTGCTCAACAAAGACGGTGTTGACTTGCTTGCCTTCTTCGCCTGTTTGAATTGTGACGAGCGTGGAACCGAGCATTCGACCGGCATTCGCGATAGCATCTTCGCGAGATTTGACGAGCACAACACCCGGCTGGTCGGGATGTTCCTTGAAACGTCCTTTGCCGCGACCACCAGCATGAATCTGCGACTTTACGACGCAAACCGCCGTTCCCAGTTCATCGTATGCTTTTCCGGCTTCTTCAGCAGATGTGATCACGATTCCCTTTGGAACCGGGACATCCATTTTCGCAAATAACTCTTTTGCCTGATACTCGTGGATCTT
>JAJDEL010000030.1 GCA_029259835.1 Planctomicrobium sp.
AAACAGTATTTCGCGTTACATGTCTCAGCAATGTCCAAGCTCAACGCGTGCTGTTGAAATTCGAATTCAATTCGAATTCAATTCGACTGCAACTCAGATAGCTTTAAGGCTTGTTCGATTTGAACCTCACGACTGGCATCACGGATTTGGACCTGAATCGCTGGATCGGACTTGCTCCAATCAATTTTGATGAGGCCGTAGTTTTCTTTGTGATAGGTTCTCAAATTCGTTCGGAAGCGATTTTCTGTTGGTGTTCCACGTGGGTGAATCTGGTTGAAACTGCTTGATGTGAAATCATAGATCGGATAATCGAGATGTTTCTCGACTCTCGAATACTCCGACCAATGTCGATCTCCACTGATGATGAAGACTCCGTTGGCGCTGGTTGATTGAATCAATGACAGCAGCCGCGTTCGTTCGCGTGGAAGATTCGACCACGTCTCCTGACCAGCGTCGGAAGCGAGAAGTTGAATGCTCGAAGCCAAAATTCGAACTTCCGCCGACCGCCGAAGTTGCTCTCCGAGCCAGTTCCATTGAGCTTCACCGAGCATCGTTTTTTGAGGACCATCATCCGGAAGGTACGGACCGCCGACACGCCGTTCTTCACTCTTCTTGAGGGGGGAGCGGAAGTATCGCGTGTCGAGCAAAATGATCTGCACACGTTTTCCGACCGGGCCGAGAATGACTGCGTCGTAGACTCCTTCTCGGTTTCGGCGAGGCGAATCGGCCGGGACTTGCCAGAAATTTAGGTACTCTTTTTGAGCAAGTTTGCGTTGTGGATAGTCAGCCCCTCCATCGTTCACGCCATAGTCGTGATCGTCCCAAGTGGCATAGATCGGGGATGCCATGAGAAGGGACTGGAAATCTGGATTGCTTCTCAGTCGGTCATACTTGCTTCTCATTACCTCCATGTCGCTGGTGTCGGCATAGATATTATCTCCCAGAAAGATCACTGCATCCGCCTTTTCGTCTGCCATCCGCCTAAGAAGTGGCATCGGGCGATCTTGTTTGATGCACGATCCAAACAGAATTGTCTCGACCGTCTCCTCAGCCAGAGCCGGTCGAGAGAGGCAACAGAGGAGAACAACCACACAGGGTTTAATGAATTCATTCATGGCGAAAATTGACTTGCGGTGGTATTAGAAGTTGGAAGACGGGGGGATAATAAGCAAAAGAGCCACCCGAAGGTGGCTCCCACTGAGTGATAGATCTCATGTTGCGTTAAGTCGCTTTCCGTTTTCGGCGCCAGTTGTAGCCAGCAATGCCAATCAGGCTCAGACCCATCAGAGCGAAGCTCGAAGGTTCAGGGACTGAACTCCCCAGAAATTGTGAGGGAGCCAGCGCAGTATCAGAAATTCGAACTTCGTCAATAATGCCGTTGAAGTGCTGACCAATACTGAGGCCATCAGCCAATCCTCCAATTGAGACGCGGGCGTTGGGAAAGAGAGCGACATTGGGGCGCACACCAGCCGCAGACTTTGAACCAATTTCCGCTCCATTGACGAAAACTTTCATCGTATCAGTCGAGTGATCAAGTGTTCCCGCGACATGTATGAACACTCCCGTAGGAAGCAAAGGAACTGTGTCAAGGATTTGGTCTGCACTCAGGTTCGAAAGGTTAAATCGCAACCTGCCATTAAGCACCGCAAGGTAGACCGGATCCTTTCCACCTCTTGAGTCACCACGAAAAAAAATCTGACGCAGTGAAGCCCCATCATCTAAGCGAATGAACGCCTCAACGGTCAAACTCTGTAATTGGAACAGGCTGGAATCAGCTCGCGATGCGATGTCGTTGGCACCATCAAAATCCAAACCTAAAGCACTTCCAGGATTAGGGACGGATCGGTAGATCGGTCCTCCGAGTGGAGTCATGTCCAGACTATTGCCAGAGGAGTCCAACAAGACGTCAGGACCAGCCGCGATGGAATTGGCTGTTCCTTCCTCGAATCTCCAATGTGCAATAACGCTTGCATGAGTAGAAGAGACGAGACCGACGACCCCAATAAACAAAACGAAAGATCGAAGTAATTTCATCATCGCTAGCTCCTTTCCACGTTCGTCATTTTGTGTCACCCACTTAGGGGAAAACAATCCGATCATTGTAATCGTCGATCTTCCGGGAAATCAACTGTTCACTTTGCAAAAAGTTGCCCACGGTCTTTGAAAGCCTTGAACTCCAAAGCATTTCCAGACGGATCGAGAAAGAACATCGTTGCCTGTTCGCCGACTTGTCCTTCGAAACGAATGTAAGGTTCAATCACGAATTCGATTCCAATCTCGGTGAGTTGGGCTGCGAGATCTTTCCAATCTTCCAGTTCCAAAATGACACCAAAGTGTGGCACCGGAACGTCGTGACCATCGACCGGATTCAAATGGTTACGTTCTTGCGGAGGCAACATGTTTGGACGTTCGTGTGCAACAATTTGGTGCCCGTATAAATCGAAATCTATCCAGGTATCGTCGCTACGACCCTCTGGGAGTCCCAGAACTTCTCCATAAAAGTGTTTCGCTTCTGCTAGGTTCCGCACAGGAAAAGCAAGATGAAACGGCGTCAGTTCAGGCATGGGATTCTCGACGGCGAAGAGGAAATGAGGCGAGGATGCAGTAAATTGGTGCTGGACCGCATTTCGGATATGCCCCATTTGAGCATCGATGCGAACCAGCTTCAACGTGCCCTGATGGCAGTTTTTAGATCTTCATGGCTTTTTCTCTACGACTCTGCTGTTCGATGCAAATCGTTCAATCAGTGAATTCGAATTGTGTAGTTTGCGAATTTCTCCTACTCTTAAACAGTCTTTGATACGAGTGAGTACCTTACTATTCATCTATCAGGAGAAGCATTCGATGCGGCAACGCAAAGCGTTTACACTCATTGAACTTTTGGTGGTCATTGCGATCATCGCAATTCTGGTTGCACTTCTACTGCCTGCTGTGCAACAAGCCAGAGAGGCAGCTCGGCGAACGCAATGTAAAAACAACCTGAAACAATTAACGCTGGCTCTGCACAATTACCACGATGCTTATCTTTCTTTTCCCAGCGCTTCTCAGCATCCATCAACATTTGGCCCTTCCCCGTTTGTGGCGATGCTTCCACATTTCGAGCAAGGGGCGATTGCAAATCAGTATGATCCTGGAGGACATTCCGGTGCGAGTGGGTCAACCAATGACGCTCTCACAATCCCACTCAATATCTTCCAGTGCCCGTCGGATCCCAATTCAAGTGGAGTCACAGCACTTGGTTGGACGAACTACCACACGAATCACGGCACCTGGGTCGGATTGAATGGCTGGGACGGTGCATTCGCTCCGAATTTCAATGCTGGCGGAGGAATATCACCGGGGTTTCTCTCCATGAACGCATTCGTCGATGGAACCAGCACGACCGCAGCGTTTGCAGAAGTCGCCAACGGTCCTCCCAACGGAGCGATTATCAGACGCTTTACAGATTGTTTTGAATTCGGGACTGTTACCGCCACGAGCACGACCATGGCAAGATCAGACATGCTTGGTAAAGACTGGAATACTGTTTCGCTCGCAGGTGGTTGGAGTCCCCCGTGGCGTTGGCGCGGGTATCCCTGGCGTGAAGGGTCCGTTTGGCGAACTGGTTACAATCACCTTTTGCCTCCGAACAGCGCATGCTGGCGCCCCAATAATAACTGGTGGCAACTCGTCTCCCCGGCAAGCAGCTATCACACTGGGACTGCAAACGCAGCGATGTGCGATGGCTCAGTTCGATCAGTCTCAGAAAACATTGATGGAAGAGTCTGGGAAGGAGTCGGTTCACGAGAAGGTGGAGAAGTCGTGAGTGAATTTTAGAACAATTTGACTCACCTGTGTCTGCCTAGGACCATAAGAAAAAGGCATTTACTCAACTGTGAGCTTTGTTTGAAGTGAACAGAGATCGCGCCAGTTCGTAACCTGCTGTTGAAACGTGGAACATTGATGACCAAATATGTTATTCTCTTTATTGTTTTGCTGATAACTGCTGGTTGTGGGAAACCAGAACCAACCGCCGACTCAGCGGCAGTTGAGAAAGAGATCGAACAGCTCAATGAGCATCGTGAGCGCGAGTGGAACAATGAGGAGTAAATTTTCGTCGAGGATTGATGATTCAGATCGCGAAAACCTCATGAGAGCCTCAGAGCTGAGTCAACTCACTCTTTTCCACTTCAAATCAACCCCTGAGGAAGTGACTCTCCGAAGGTCATGTCCCTTTCCCGGCTGCCGAGTTGTCCCCCTTTTTCGACTAACTCGATGAAGTGAGCTGAGGTTTTTTGCTCATGTAGCCAGGTAACGACTCTACTGCGTTGTGACTCGTCGATGTCTCGGTATCGGTCGCCAGTTTTTCGAGCGAGTTGCACAAGGGCGAACCTGCGATCATGGCTTGATTTGTGTACGTCCAGCAATTGGTCGATCCAGCCTGCGACTTTTTCCGTTGGGACGACTCCGCTCAATGAACCATAAAACGGTTGCCGGGAACCAACGCGACCGATGGTCCACAACAAAGCCGGCAGGATGGCTTTGCTCTCAGGAAAGGCAAGAGTCGCCAGTGCCGAGTCCGCGATTTCAATTTTCATTTTCAGTGGTAAGCGCTCGAACGAACCCAGCATCCGCCACGATTCGGAAAGTTCTTCTGGAGTCTCTCGACTGCGATGGCGGCGGCGACCTTTGTTTCCTTCTTCGTCAGCTTCAGTGGCCAGTAATGATCTTTTGACTTTGTCTTTGATGCTCGCCACCAACTGCAACGCGAGCGACTGTTGTTGTTCCGCCGTGAGTCCGCCTGCGACACGGCGCCACAAAATCCACCATTCCATGAGCGAGGTCGATCCGGTGAATTTCAGTTTCCCATGAAGATTGTCCCAAGTTTCCGAAACGCGCCAGTCATCCATTGCCACTCCAAAGCCGGGGCGAAGTGAGAAGCCTAGCAAATTCAACCAGCGCGCTTCATGGTCGGCGCTCAGGTTGCGGGACTCTTCATAGTCCATCAACTCCCGCCACATTCTTCGCAGTAGTGAGGGAGGCCAATCTTCTTTTGACAGGTGCAATGTTCGCGCCATGCGTTTGGCAATGCCTGACGGCTTTTCGCTCGCTTTCTTGCCAAAGGATTTTCGCAGCACTGTTGCCGCGACTTCGAGAACTTGCGGTTCGAGAACCTGCGCGGCTTCACCTTGTCCTTGACGTCCAGTGAGATCGGTCTGTGTTGTCGAACGAACGTCGAACTGGAACTGCCACTTGCGATCTCCGGTAGCTTCGCTGCACCACAGTTGCAGCGTCCCGAAGTCGTTCAGTTTCGCATGCGTGATGACCGGAACCGAAGCGGCATCCTTCTCTTCGCGTGGTTGTAAGACAGTTCGAATCGGAGGCAGAGCCGTCATCTGCCCTCGTTTGACATCAACAATTGCACCAGTGGGATCTGTCAGTCGCGTGCTGGAAGAGAAAATCGGGAACTGAACCGGGGTCGCAATCGTCAGGTCGAATTCAAAGTCATCAAGTGTTGTTTCGAAACCGGGTTCCGCACCGGCTGGCATTAATGTCAACGCTTTCAGTTTTGGCTTTCCTTTTTCTTCAACACCAACACCAAGGTAGAACGTCCGAGGCAGCCTCGCCTCAATGCAAACACCATTCCCGCGTCGGACCATTCCGTAACACGCCGCTCCGCGTGCGACTGCGAGATCGTGTTCTTTGTTTTCCAAAACGCGTGGGGACCAATTTTCGTCAGCGCTACGAAACCATCTTTCAATTTGGTGGACGATTCGATCCTGAATCAACGGCGACTGAAGCACTCCCCCATTGAAGAGTACAACGTCAGGACGTGTCGCCTCGCGAGTTTGGCGTTCGTTGTTTCTCGAATGATCCGAAAGAAACGCTGCCAGGTGTCGAGTCACCGCAGCATCGGAAGCGTACGGTAAACCGAATTTCTGAATCTCGGATTGCACTTGCCGCGGACGTTCATCGAGACCAACTTTCGGAAAGAATTCGGACAACAGAAGTTCCTGAACTTCATCTCTGGTCAATTCAGTTTGTAGCCCACCATCTATAGATTCAGGATCACCTGCAGAGAGCGAAATCGTGTATGTCTCTGGGGGATCTGGACTGAGAAGTGTTTCCTTTGCGTGACGGCAAATCTGAACGAGGCTTCCCCACTGTCTCGGTGTGAGAGGAGCATCCTGGTTGAGTTTTTTCTCAAGATGCCGTGCCAATGCCAGGTCGAGATTGTCTCCACCGAGAACCAGTTGATCACCGACTGCCACGCGATGAAACTCTGCCTCCCCGTTTTCATTTGGTTTGACTTGGATCAAAGTGAAGTCCGAAAATCCGCCGCCAATATCACACACCAGAATCGTCTGTCCAGGTGTGACAAATTCTTGCCAGTTTTCTTGATGCGAATTCAGCCAGGCATACAACGCAGCCAGCGGTTCTTCATTCAAGAAGAGACGGTCAAGCCCTGATAGTTTTGCAGCATCGACTGTGAGTTCTCTGGCGACTTCATCAAATGAAGCTGGTACGGTGAGTACGATATCCTGATCTTCAAGTAGAGCATCTGCGTGTTCTACATTCCACGCATCGCGGATATGGCTCAGGTATTTTGCACTCACTTCGACAGGCGAGAACATTTCAATATCCGCGGATCCATGCCACGGGAGCAGCGAAGAAGTTCGGTCAACGCCAGGATGGCATAACCAGGACTTCGCTGATTCGGTCACGCGATCAGGCACAAGCTTGCCCTGCTCTCGCGCGAAAGCTCCGACCGCCGCAGATGTCTTTTCATTCTCCCAAGGCATCGCAAGTGCTGAGTCCGCAAATTCTTCTTCTACCGCCTGATAATCAAACGATGGAAGTGTCTTGCGAGACTCAATCTGTCCTGGAGCAACGATTTGCGGGATCGCAAAGGACTGCACTTGCAAGTTTTCTGGTTGGGTATCGACATAGCAGACAGCGGAATTCGTCGTCCCTAAATCAATCCCAACAACGAATCGACTGGGAACCGGCGTTTCAATTGTAGAATCAGCACTCATTGGATTTCATTTTCGGTAAAGAAAAGCAGCGAAGCGAAGAAGAATAGCAATTCCGCTTGCAAGTGTTGATTCCAATGACGAAATTGTTTGCAGACAATCACAGATGGGATCATGTTGACGGCAGATGCTATCTTTTCCCTCTCAATCAACTCACATGCCAGTTTCAGTGGAATCATTTGAATGAATTTCAAACAAACATCACGGGACGTCAGTTTCTTCTGTGTTGTGCTATTCAGCACTGCCCTCGTGACTTCGTTGCATGCCTTCGAACCACCTCGAATATCGTTTCAAAAACAAACACTCACGAACCTCTACTACGCCGATGGCATCAACGCCGGTGATCTCAATAACGATGGGCATGTGGACATCGTCTCCGGTCCATTCTGGTACGCTGGCCCAAGTTTCAAGAATTCGCATGAATTCTACAAAGCCGTGCCGCTGCCGCCGGAGAAGTCTCCGTCGAACAGTATGTTCACTTTTCTGCATGATTGGAGCGGTGATGGTTGGTTGGATGTCCTCGTCCTCGGTCGGGTCCACATGCACAAAGCCTTCTGGTACGAGAACCCTGCGAAGTCAGGAAACGAGTGGAAGAAGCATTTCGCATTTGAACGCGTCAAAGGTGAGTCGCCAATGCTGGTCGACGTGAACGAAGATGGTCACCCGGAGTTGCTTTCGCATTGGGAAGGAGAATGGGGCTTCATCGCCGCAAACAAGGACAAGCCAACAGAGCCATGGAAGTTTTATGGTGTTGGTCACAAAAATGACTGGCCGCAGTTTTATCACGGAGAAGGGATTGGAGACATCAACTCCGATGGCCGCGCGGATATCATCCTCACCGATGGTTGGTACGAACAACCGAAAACCGAACCATTCTATTCAGCATGGACCTATCACGAAGGCCGACTCACCGAGCAACGTGGTGGAGCACAAATTTATGTGGATGACATCGATTCCGATGGCGACGCCGATATCGTTTCATCTCTACACGGTCACGAGTGGGGACTCTCCTGGCTCGAACAAGTCCAAGAAAATGAAAACCCAAAGACTCCAACCACTCAACTCGGTCAAACGCTGTTTCGTGAACACCAGCTAATGGGAACACGCGCGGAAGAAGAGAAATACGGCGTCGCGTTCTCTCAACCGCACGCCTTGGAATTCCAAGACCTAAACGGAGATGGTCGGAAAGATATTATCATCGGCAAAAGAGTCTGGGCGCACGGACCGAAAGGTGATGTCGAGCCACGGGGGACGCCCGTTGTCTATTGGTTCGAAGCCACGAATGATCAAGCTGGAAACGTTACGTTTAAACCGAACCTGATCGACAACCAATCCGGCGTCGGCACTCAAATCACGGTCAAAGATGTTAACAATGACGGACGACCGGATGTTCTAACTGCCTCAAAACTCGGAGCGTTTGTGTTTTTCAATCAGATCATGAAGACAAAGCCGACACCGTAAAGCCTTCATGTCATCTGGTGTAAATTGGAACCGTGGCTTACGTTTCTGGCTCATCACGGTTTTGGTTTTTAGATGATTCTGTGCGATCAATCGTGGATTGTGTCGCAGTTGGTTGAGTGAAAACCGAACGGTATAGACCAACTGGATATCGCATCATTCGGATGGGGGTGATGCCTACCAAATAGGTGACAACCTGGATCGTGTCATGCGAAGAAGGCTCGTGAATTCTTGAAACAATCCTAGTTGCGATCAGCCTCATTCCCAGGCTCACGGCAAAGAACAGGTGGTACCCAGAGAATTCTCCTCCAAGCATGTTGGTTGACCATCCATCCATTGCGGCAAGGATTGCACCAGCGACAATCGCTGTCGCTCCGCCAACCATTCCGGCCATTGCTGTCCCTGAGGCAATGAACATCGTCCTGTTTTCGACAGGGGAATTCTTCAGCAGGAAACCATTCGTTGCGATCGCAAACCCGGAATTGAGCGCTGCGTCAACCATGAAAATTGGAACGAGGACGTAGAATGCGATCGTCGGATCACGCGGGACGCTGAGCAAACCAATCATATTCAATGACTTGAAAAAGACGCACACCACAAGGAGGGGGCGGTTCCCAAAATGATCTCCCAGGCGTCCCAGCCAACGTGAAGTCAATGCTCCGCCAACCCACGACCAAGTCCACAGCGAAAGAACCGCAAAGAGGCTCATCCCGATATAGTCCAACAGGTAAAGGGTGATAAACGGTGCCGCAATCATTGCAGCGCAGTGAAAGAAACACATGAAACCAATAAATGATCGAAAACCGCGATGGCGAAATGGGGCGAAAAGCACCGTTTGTAATGATGGCTGAGGGATCTTGGTGACTGGTGGCTCTTCGACCTTGATGAAGATCAGAATGTCGAGAATACCCAGCACAGCGGCGATGCAGGCAAGAATGGGATACCCGATACGAATATCAAATTCAGACTGAGAAATTAAGATCGCTCCGCCCAATAGAGATACTGCAGCCGACCATTGAAGCCATCGTTGTCGATGTCCCCAGTAAGTATTCAAGTCTCCATGAGGCAGATAATCACCCATCCAGGAAAGCCAGAGTGGTGTGCAAAAATGGAGCAGCCCTTGGTTGATCGCGACGGATCCCAAAAACATCCAAATCCAAAATTGATCTCCCAATTCCGGCCACAGATAGGGACCGCACGCAACGGGAACAATGATTGCTCTTTGTAGCAGTGACAAGGAGATCCAGAGTCCACGTCGGTAGCTGAGATGATTCGCAGCAACCGCTGCCATGAATTGAAAGCCGAGCAATGCGACCGGAAGTGCATTCAGAATTCCGATGTGTAGCCCGGTCCCACCAAGTCGGCGGACGAAATCAATTGATGCGGCGGAAAATGTCAATTGCGTGTAGGCCATCCCCAGACAGCCGGCGATGATAATATTCCGTTTCGCAATTCTAAGAGGCCACACGCGTGCAGAGTTCCTTGTGAGTTTTAATCAGATTATTAGCGGCGTTTTTTACAGTAGTGGCCTGAGCAGTCGCAGTCTATTCCGTCATTCAAACGAATGACTGTGAAGCAAGCATAGCCAGGTAGATTCAAATTTCCCAAATGACGATCAGGT
>JAJDEL010000291.1 GCA_029259835.1 Planctomicrobium sp.
CATTGTGATTGTCGCCGACGAAATGGCTGACTTAATGATGACAAACGGCAAAGAAGTTGAATCGCACATCATTCGCCTCGCTCAAAAATCACGAGCGGTCGGGATACACCTTGTTCTTGCGACGCAAAAGCCAACCGTCGATGTCATCACCGGTCTAATCAAGTCAAATTTGCCTGCCAGAATCTCGTTTCAGGTTGCCTCGCGAACCGATAGCCGTGTTGTCCTCGATGAAATGGGAGCGGACAAGTTACTAGGCAACGGAGACATGCTCTACCTTCCACCTGGGACGAGCAGTCTGATTCGCGCCCAAGGAACGTACGTTAGTGACGATGAAGTCAACGCGATCATCGATTTCTACAGCAGCTACGAAACTCGCTACGCACCAGAAATCGAACAGGCAACAAAAGCAGCAATGTCCGCTGGAGCTGCCGACGGCAGCGGGTCTCTCGAACGAGACGCGATGTATCAGCAGGCTGTCATGATCGTCCTGCGCGAAGGTCGCGGCTCCGTTTCACTTCTTCAGCGCGCCTTGGGAGTCGGCTACGGCCGAGCGGCCCGGATGGTCGATCACATGGCCGCGGACGGCATCGTCGGCGACTACAACGGCTCAAAGTGCCGCGAAGTCATCTGCAGCTACGAAGAATGGGAAGCCCGGCAAGAAGAACTCGAAATGGCAATGTGACGCAATCACATTGCCCGTTTCCCCATGCGTTTCAAGTGCGTGACATCAAAACCGATCTTGCTCAAAAGCACCGATTTCCGCTATGAGGCCGTGTTCGAAAGGGTTCGACAATGGCTCCATGGAATCGGAATTGCAACGCCGCTCTCGCGGTGGCGGTCATGTCGTCTCTTCTGCTCTCGTCAACACTCCTGGCTGGCGACCTGAACGCTGTACGCAAATCTACCAAAGGGAGCTCGTCTTCAAGCAAAGATGACGAAGAAGACGATGATCGCCCAAAGAAGCGCAAGAAGAAAAAACAGCATCATTCCCACCACCATGACCACGACGATGACGACCATGACGGCATCTCGGCGTTTCTGATTACGGAGGTATTCGGTCCTCCAATTCTCTATGCAGCCGCTTCACCCTGGATCGCGCCTGCAGCGATTCTTGGCGATGACTACACGACAGACGCTGATTTCCCTCACTATCCCTACTCGGATGAATCTGATGGATATCTCGCTCTTGGCACCGACAGCGATGTTGCAATCAACCCATATGGTGTTCGCTTTTCAAGTGAATACGCAAATGACTTTTCCGGCCTCGAAAGAATCGGCGGGCGATTGCAACTCGAAAGCATGTCACGCTTCGGCCTCGACACGGAATGGAACCATTGGCAGGAAGAGATGCCTGGTGGTGATGACACATTGTGGACCGGCGATGCGAACCTGACTTTTCGGTTCGCGCAAAACGAGCATGCGCAGTTCTACACCGGTCTTGGAATGAACTGGCTCAGCGGCGGACAAAGTGATGTCGGCTTCAACTTTACGTACGGTTTCGACTGGTTCCCGACCGAACCGTTCGTGATTCGTAGCGTCCTCGACATGGGCACGATTGGCGACGCCGATTTGTACCACAATAAAACGACGATCGGCCTCGTCTACAAACACCTCGAACTCTACACCGGATATGACATCCTGCACATCGGCGACACGAACCTGCAAGGCATGATCGGCGGCCTGACAATCTGGTGGTGATAAAGACTCGTTGGGCCGCGTCCTCCTTGTCGCTATTGATGACAATGTCTTAAATCCGCACTCTCAAAAAAAAGCCCGGTGGGAGCTTCTCACTTTTCCTGCGAAGCCGCGATGAACTCCGCTAGAGTCAACACATTGCGGGCATAGGTGCGAGTGTCAATGACTTTGTCGACCTGCTCTTCGCCTTTAAAATTCTTTAATGTCCCTTTTTCGACCCAGGCTCCGCGCTTGTCGAGATCTTTTACGATCTTCTCCGTGCGCTTCGTCAGGTCTTTGCTCAACCGGGATTTGCGTGCCCTGGCAACCAGAAACGACTTCGAGGGTCCGTCTGTTACGAGTTGCTTGTAGCGGGCCTCAAGTCGGTCGAGATTCGAACGCACCTTGAAGCCGTAGTGTGTTGGCAGGTCGTCGTCGGTATAGACAAGTTTGTATTCGCGCGTGAAGTAGAGTGGTTTGTCCGTTCCGATTTCGTAAAACCTCGCCAATCGACCATCTTTCAGAAGTAATGAACGATAATAGGCAATCGCCATTGGGACGGGAGCAAGGTACTTTTGATCTCCTGTCCAGTCGTAGAGTGTCATTAAGGTGTTGATGACACCTTGTGATTCTCCGCCGGTGATCGCTGGTGGTTCAAACTTCCTCGCCCAGACAGGCTCCATTTCAACATTGTACTGCTGCGCCCAGCCAGGTTGTGGATCAGGGAGTTGGGCGGCAATCAAAAAATCTCCTCCATGTCGAGCCGCTTCCGCCCAGCGTTCATCACCATAGATCGTATGGGCTGCCATCATCATCTCGATGACATCGCTGATCGTGTTGTCATTGAGTGTGTAAAATCGGGAGTAAGAACTTCGCTTGTAGGTGCGGCTCCAGGTCTTCGGAAACCTTGCCTTCCCGACAGGAAAGTCACTCGCATCATGAGCTTGAGTATATTGCTGAGGCCATGCTCCATTCGGGTACTGAGCTTTCGCGAACGAATCCAAAGCGTACAACGCCGCTTCGTGGATTTGAGCATTTTTGAATTCAAGTTCACGGTCGACGGACATCAAAAGTTCGAGCGACGATTGCGATTTATTGTCGTCAAAGGTTGTCCGATTTCGCCGCTTGGCAATGTTGGTTCGATGATCCGTGCGATAGAAATAATTCTTTCGCAAAAGCGGATCAAACTCGATATTTTCGCCCCAGCCCCCTGACTCCAATTGTCCCCGCACCAAAGCATCTGCGGTCTCCAGCATCGCATCAAAGAAGAGTGGCTCTCCTGTCAGTTGCCAACCTTTGAGATACGCCATCCCGACCGCCGAAGTCCCAGGAGGTTCGATCCAGGCTTCACTCGGCCCGACTTTGTTCTCACCTTCCC
Source organism: Planctomicrobium sp. (assembly GCA_029259835.1). Taxonomy (GTDB): domain Bacteria; phylum Planctomycetota; class Planctomycetia; order Planctomycetales; family Planctomycetaceae; genus Thalassoglobus. Next base: position 3,053 of record JAJDEL010000291.1, read on the forward strand.
GTTTTGTGAGATCGGAGCTGACTCGAAAAACGGACCCGCCGCTCACGCTGACGTTTTCACGGTAGAACTCCACGGCACGCTCAAGAGCTGCCTGCGCTCTCTTGGAATCCAAGCGATCCTGACCATGAAGCAGGCTCGAATGGATGAACAACATCGAAATCATCATCAAAGCAAACAAACGTTTCATTAGGGGAAATCCTTGTTCAAAATCAGTTGTAGACTACCTACACAAATTTGAAAGGAATCTTAACAATCACCAGCCTGGATCGCTTCTCTTGATTCCATTCCCAAAGAGCAGAACGTATCATCGCTCATTGATTTGTCACATCGCTTCCCATTCAATCGATCAATTCTACTCAAAGGGAGAACTTCATGTCCGACTCAACTCCTCCGCCCAATACAGAAACCAAAGAGAAACCAAAAAGAAATCCGACTGAACGCATCATCGTCTGGGGAGTGATTGGCGTCATGATTATCGTTGCGAGTGCTGAAGCGGTAGCTCGCTATGGTTACACAACAACGCTTCCAATTTTGCAAGCGCGCATGGTGGAGGACGATGCTGGTGCTGATGCTCGTTCTCTAACGCTCGCTGAAGCCGATAAATTGATTGCAGGGTACCCGAGCAGAACAGAAGAGAGCGACAAAGTCATCTATCGCTGGAAAGGCCTCGTAAAAGATCATGGCGCTATTCATCTGGCGTTCGATAATGAAAAGACGATTATCGGTCTGGAAACAGATGCTCCTCCTGAAATTTCGGAACCGGTTCTCCCTCCCACCGTAGAGTCTGAAATCGAAGATCCCATGGGGTCAATGCCTGGTGGTGGTTTGGGAAGTGGTGGAGGTGCTTCCGGTGAAGGTGGTGGCCCTGGTGGCGGCGGTCGAAACTTCGACCCCATGCAGTTTGATGCAGATGGTGATGGCAAAATCAGCCTCGAAGAAGCCCCCGAAAGAATGAAAAGCGTCTTCGACCAAATTGATGCAAACAGCGACGGGTTTGCCGATGCTGCAGAATTCGAAGCCCGTCGTGCTGCCCGGCAACAAGAGAGAAGTGAAGGTGAAGGCGGTCGTCCACAACGCCCAAACACCGACGAAGCCACTCCTGCTGGGAACACTCCCACGTCTACACCAGAGCCTCTCGGAACTGAAGCGAAACCCAAAGCTGCGGCTGAAACAAAGCCTGAAGTTGAAGCAAAGCCCGAAGCAGAAGCCAAACCTGCTCCCAAAGAGGAATAACTGTTCAAACTGGAAAGATCAGGAAATCTTCGAGATCGATGTCATCTGAAGCATTCTCAGAACCGGAGTTGTGGCGAGGTGAAACACGCAACAAGTTTTACCGAGCCACACCTCGCATTGAGCCGGAACTTCCAACAGGAACCGCAATTTTGCGACAAGACCGTTGAATATGACCATTCGAAGAGTCATAGTTGTTGCTTTAAATGCCGATGATTCACGGAGTGTCACGATGTCGAAAAACGGATCCAAATTCATATCAACAGGCACACACCTTCTTCTTCTCGCAATGTTGTGGGGATGTGGTCAAAAGCAGGAGAAGCCGACGACACCACAAAACAGCGGGGCGATGAATAGTGGAGGGGACAGCAGTTCTGGAGGTTATGGAGACTACGGTTACGGTTCGGAGGAAATCAAATTCCTCGACACAGCCGATTCGCAATCTCTTCCGGAAGTCGGCCTGTACGACCTGATGCTCACAGCAGCAGACGGTCAAGAAACTTCTGTGCGCGATCTCGGCAAAGGCAAGAACGTTGTTCTGGTTGTCACTCGAGGAAATACAAATCCGATTTGTCCTTACTGCTCAACGCAAACGGCACACTATATTCGCGACTACGAAAAATTTCAGGAACAAGAGGCCGAAGTCGTGATTGTTTATCCGGTTGAAGCCAAGGACGATCAGAAAAACTTGGACAGCTTCCTCGAAGATGCTCGCGGACGGCTCGACGATCCGAAACGAACAGTCCCCTTTCCTGTCGTTTTTGATGTCGAATTAAGTGCCGTCAACCGACTCGGGATTCGAAAAGATCTTTCCAAGCCAGCGACGTACATCATTTCACCAGATGGGCAAGTGCTGTACGCCTATGTCGGTGCTCATTGGGGAGACCGCCCCGCCACGGCGCTCATTCTCACAAAGCTGAAGGAATCCAAGCCAGCCGCAGATGCGACGGATGCTAATACTTAATACTGTCGTGTCCGCTCGGCAGACCAAAAGGGCCTGTTTCTCAAAGAAAAGCAAGCGGGAGCCTGACCTACAATTACTGATTGTTCATGAACGACATTCCATCAACGACGGCAACGAGTCAATTCTTTTCAGTTGCGGTCGAACTTGGATTCATCTCTTCTGAGAAGTCGTCGGAGTTGCTGCCCGAGGCGCTCAAAAGTACACAAGAGACATCGGAATTTGTTTTGAATTCCGGTGCTCTGAACGCAACTCAGGTTGATGTCGTCAAAACTCTCTGCGCTCCTGACGAAGTCATTCCCGGTTACCGCATTGAGGCTCTACTGGGACAAGGAGGAATGGGAGTCGTCTACCGCGCCGAGCAACTCAATCTCCATCGACAAGTCGCGATCAAAACAATTCTCGTCAGCCGTATGGGAGATCAAAACGCACTCCATCGCTTTGAACGCGAAGCACAAACAATCGGGCAATTGCGGCATCCGAACATCATCGCCGCCTTCGATTTCGGTCGACACGCTGGACGATTTTATCTCGCACTGGAATTGGTTGATGGCGAAGACTTGAGCGTGCGAATCAAGAAAAACGGTCCATTCGATGAGGCGACTTCACTCGGACTCATGCGGCAAGCAGCGGCTGGTCTCTCCCACGCAGCGACGAACCATGTCGTTCATCGAGACATTAAACCTGCGAACTTGATTCTGGTCGAACCTCCGGAGGGATACCCCCTTCCACCGGGGATGCCGATGGTAAAAATTGCCGACTTCGGCCTGGCATTGCTTCAGTCGGAGGTCGATGACAGCACTCGACTTACGCAAGAGACAACACTGGGCAGTCCGCACTACATGGCACCAGAGCAGTTTGAATCGAGTGATGTCGATTTTCGTGCAGATATGTACTCACTCGGTGCGACACTCGTTGAAACGCTCACCGGGAAACCTCCATTTCACGGAATGAAGCTTTCGCAATTGATCGCTGCCAAGTTCGCCAAAGATGAAAACGCCTTCAAAAATTTACCAGGAAGCTGCACCCCGGCAACGATTGATCTGGTCAAACGGCTGATGTCCGTGAAGCCTGAAAAGCGACCAGAAAGCTACGAGGAATTGATCCAGAAAATCGACCGTGCCATCGCCGGCGTTCAGGACATCACAGGAACGATTCTACTCGATCCGGTTCAAAATTCAGGAGCTATTTCTGGCGACTCAACGAAAGAGTTTCCCTTAACAAGCCCGTTCGTTCCAGAGAGCAGCACTGAAGTCGGACTGGAAAAACATAGGACTCGGTTCAGCTTACGTTATTTGTTGATTGCAGGTGCGGTTGCAATGATAAGTGCAGCTCTGTATTTCGCAATCAATCGAAGCACAAACGTACACAGTCTTCCTGTCTCACCAGTGCGCAGCCCCGATGCACACGTCATCGGGCAATCACACCAACTCTTCAACGGTGTTGATACGAATGGGTGGACTATCGGTCAAGGAAGTTGGCGATGGGTCTGGGAAGAGGCAGTTTTGGAAGGAATGGGTGTGATACGTCGACCCATTCCACGATCCTTCGAGAGTACATCAAACAAACCGCAGGCAATCTTGTGGTATCAATTAGATCTCATTTTTCACCCATTGCCTGCAATACAAACGAACGAAGAAATCGCCCAGGAACTCCATTTCGGAATCAAGCGAGAGAACCAGTTATCGGAGTTTATTTTACGCCGAAACGGGACAGAGGTCGCATTGCTGCGTCGAAATTTCGAGAACAATACGACAGAGCAGGTCAGCGATGTACAACCGCTGTCAATTTCCCGAGAAGATCTCATCGCGATCACACTCGACCGACTGCCTTCCGGATGGTTCCTGAAAGTCAACGGCGAGCCGTTTGCCGCCGTTTCTCGAGGCCAGTCTAATGAACTGCCCGAAGTTCAACTCCAGGCAATCGGCGGTCCGGTTTATTTCTCAGATGCGATGTTGACGGAACTGAGCGTTGAGTAGTTTTGTCACGCAAACCTTCCTCCTTATTCTTCCGTCGTTTTTGCTTCTTTTGGTGAAACGAGACGAATCGCGATGAACATCGGTGCCATACCAACGGCCATGACAATCCACCACGCCCAGGGAGTCATCATATTTTCTCCCAGGCTAAAGAATGTCGATTGCTCCACAAACGCTTTGGCAACTTCATCGTTCATGTGTTCGGCTACGGCGACTCCTCCGACGGCGATGTCGCGGGCGACCGCAACTCCTCCCATCGCGGCTTTCCAGGCGACAGCCATTCCACCGAAACAGAGGTATCCCAAACTGGCTCCACCGAGAGACCACACTCCCAAGGAAAATCCACCTAGAGCAAGGCCGCCTATTGCCATTCCACCCATTGAAATCAAGCCAATGCCGACCGCTCCAACCGCGATCCCACCAACGGAAATACTGCCGGAGGCGAACAGCACGCCATAAGCGATATCGCCAATTGCAATCCAACCGACCGCAGGTTGATGCTTTCTTCCGATGGCATTCGCTCCATTGAAGCGTATGCAAAGCAATGGGAGTCCCAGAAGTCGAGCATTCGACTCATACTCGCGTGAAGCTTGCACTGTTTGCATAAATCGAGGGAGTTGTTTTATCGACTCGCCAGTCGGATCATCGATAGTTCCATCTTCACGGCGAATTTGGGCCAGCCGACGATTCCCCCAGAAGATCAATCCGAAGAGCGAGACCACATAGAACAGAATGAAAAGGGTCACACAGGCAGCAAATGCTCCTGGATGAGTTTTGGCCATACTCGTCCCAAGCCAAATGATCGAACAAAGGCCAGTCCCGACGATGACGACCAGCACCAACGTCCACAACGTCATGCGTTTGATATACGCTCGCTCTCGATCAGAGCGTGCTGATTTCATGCTCATCGAATAGCCAAACCAACCGCCCAGCAGGCCAGCAATCGGCCCCAAGATCGCGCCTGTCAAACCGACCACGCTGGCGGCGCTCGCTCCTTTCGCTGTCGTAACCGTCGTCACTGTCAACGTTGCTGCTTTTGCCGTACTCGACATCACCGGCAATGCCGCCAGGACGCCCAGCGTAAAGGCTCGCGTTGGAATCGTGCGCCGCAGTCCACGTTCTACTTTTAATGCGACTTCTTCTTGAAGCATTTTCCGCCCACGTGAGAGACGCTGCTTGACAGCATCCGGAGACAACTCCAAAAGTTCCGCGACTCGCGCTACCGACTCTTCTTCTCGATAGAACAGCACCAACGGTTCTCGGTACTGCTCCGGCAATTCATCAATCACACTATCGAGTAGATCGATCTCTTCCTGCGCGATGGAAACCGTGACCGGGTCTTCTGTTTGACTGTCGGTCGGACTCACTGTTTCAATTGCTGTCGCAGCTTGCAAAACATCATGTTGATGGCGACGAACACGGTTTCGAGAAA
>JAJDEL010000292.1 GCA_029259835.1 Planctomicrobium sp.
GCTAATCCTGGTCACAGAAGGCTTGAAAATTATCGATAAAATTCTCGTATGCGAACCATCGCTCAGATCATTTAGAGCAATTCATGTACCGCAAATTCTTGAAAACCATTCCGCCAGCTAGCAAAAAAGGCTGATCGCAACATTGCGACCAGCCTTAAAAATTCAAATTCACTGCATTCAGACTATTCTACCAGCAATTTTTCAAGGTTTGGCAAAAGTGACGCCCCTGGAATCATGTCGAGACTTAGAGCTGTATCAACAAGTTTCGGATTCGTCAGGTAGTAGCTCTCGTAGCTTGGAGCGAACATTGCCACGGAATACGGATGATTTGGCTCACCACCAAGGCAACCAACAGTTGCTTTGTGTTCCAGAACATTTGTGTAGTTGTATGGGCGGAAGTAGTGGTAGCCATGATTTGCAGGATAGTATGCGTAGTGCTGGTACATGTCTCCAGTTGTCCAGACTCGGCACCATCTGAGTTTTCCACGTCTTGTTCGATGATGAATTCCAGGCATATAACAGCATGGATGCCCACAGCAGCAGCAACGATAACAGTCAGTGTTACAGCAAGTTGCTCCCGGGGTGAATTCGCAGCCGGACGACCCATCACAGGATCCAGTGGTGTCGCAACTGGTTGCGACTGCAGAGCAATTTGAGCTTACTTCAGCAGGAAGTGGAAGTGGCTCTGTTGAAACTGGTTCAATTGCTGTCTCAGCGACTCCTTCAACAGCCGGAGGTGCTGGTGGTGCTGATTCTTGAGCATGTAGTTGAGCCGAGAGTGCGAACGCAACCAGCAAGCCAAATGTCAAAGAATTTTTTGCGTAACGCATATCATCCATCCCGTGAAAAGGTGTTGGTTAAATTGACCAACTGGAACTGGTGAGGTTGTAAATTTGGATTTCATGAACAAAGAGTTATTGTCAAACAATCCGTTAATATCTCATTGATCGGGTTCAAACGACCTAAAGCATTGAACTGAATTTCGAGGGTGGAATGCTCACCCTAATAGTACAATCCAATAGAAGCCGCAGACTTTAACACGAACAAGTCATACAACTGCAAACAGAGGGATCGTGCAGATCTGATGGCTGGTTTGTGGATCAGAAATCAAGAATCAATTGGAAAAGCCATATTTCGAAGCACACCACGAAAGTTTGTGCAGGAAGAAGCAGTTCTTGAATTCATCAATTGCTCAGTTCATTCTTCAACACTCAAACCGAGAAGGTCGATGGCAAGCAGGTCAGCAGACATTCGACCACGACGGTCAGAAACCGTAGCCGCAGATTGCTTCAATTGTCTCCAGTCTCGCTGGAATTGTAAGTCCGATGACTCATCCTCTAATTCTGGCACCACTTGTTGCAACTGACGAAGTCTCTGCCGCAGCATCATCGACTTGGTCAATTGGTGCAAAGGAGCAGTCCCATGCGAGTAAAATTCCGCCGAAACCTGAAAATGCCGTTGACTGACCTGTTGAACACGAGAAAGTTGCGCTGAAACTTTCTCGATATCTCCTTCTTGAAGCGTTTCCTGAAACCTCATCAAATCTTGCGTCAGTTGGGTTTCAAGGACTCGATCCGTGCGACCAACCCCTGCGCCGCTGCGATTCCACTTCTGCTGCATTGATTTCGTATGCTCCAGTAACTCAATCCTTCGAGATTTTGAAGATTGATTCGCTGCGAGGAATCGATCCTGTGCGTAAGTTAAGTCAGAAACTGTTGCCAGACCGAGTGTGTTGTCGAATTCCCGCTGGGCAAGCAACTGACCTGAAGCGTCCTGAACTTGACGCGTCGCGGCTTCGTAAGCTGACGAGTTTTCACTAATTTCAGCAATCCTCTGTTCCGCTCGCACAACTGCATAGTTCGCCCAAGCAAGTTCTGAAGCCCAATTCGATGCGGATGGTTGATTGAGGCTTCTCATGGCGGGGATCACCGCTTTCAGCCGCTCTCGGTAACCTCCCCACGCGGCCAGCTCTTGTTCCTTGCTAATATCACTCCCAGATAATCTGGCATCACGCGCCATTGCCAGATATTGAAGGTGGTCCTTTAACGGCATGAGGGAGCGTCGAAACGCAGATTCGCTGAATGATTCAAGTTGGTCGGGCGCCCTTCCATATTTTTTCTTGGACTGCAAGACAGTTGGCAGGACGGTTGGAAGCTTCTTACCGGTTGGACTGTAGTGCTTCGGTTGTTCCTGGGCATTGATTGCCATTGGTTCGGAAACTGCCGAGAGACACAAAACAGTACAGATCATAAGTAGAGCACGAACCATGAGAACACCTCGGAATTCATTCAAACCAGACGCAGAAAGGGTGCGTTTGAAGAATTATCGACGAAGAGAGGTCATGAGGCCAGCCCGACCCGCTCAGCCCGCAAACTCAGCCAGAGGCTGATCAGGGCTTTGAAACTGAAAAGCCAGCACTGCCTGCCTCAATGATTCACGAAACTACAGATAAGACGAAATGCACTCTCAACCAGCGGCGACGCAAACTTTCGCCAGCACCAAGACAACGGTCGCTAAACAGACTGGTAGAGCAAACGCGACCATATGTTTCTTTTTCTCGGTATTTCGCGTAATTACCTTCATTCCGGCAGTGTAGACGAGCATGACAAAAATGATTGATGCCGCGAGAACGAATACGGCCAAAGTTGTCGTCACACCGACCCAGGCTCCGAGTGCCCCCATGAGTTTCACGTCACCTCCGCCACCACCACCGGTCGCAAACAAGATGAACAAAATCCCAAAACCAACTGCAAAACCAGCCATTGATGACTGAAACCCTTGAAACCCGCCCATCCATGTGTTCCAGGCAATACCAGCAGGAATCGCAGAAAGAGTCAGCCAGTTCGGAATTCGATGCTGGCGAAAGTCCCAAATTGCTGCTGTTGCAACGAGAGCAAGAGTCGCAAAGGCGGTAACACTGTCCATTTCAAAGCCTCATTTCTCAGTTTTTTCTTCGTCAGTCTTCGATTTATGCTTCTTTTTGCTACGAAGCGAACGAGCAATCAAGTGAGTGATGAGCAGTACAACAGCTGAAACCACAACAAACTTGATCAACCAATCCGCAAATCGCTGAAGTGCCTCTTCCATGATGTTCTCACCCGGTGGAGTTCAACTTTGTTTGACAACTATTAAAAACCTGGAATTGAGTATCTTACTCAAGGCTTTGTCGAGTTGTCATCTCAAATCGGGTTCCTGCGAGTGTAAATCCAAACGTTGCCAACCAATCTGGAACAGGGCCATTGATTCCATCTGGATCAACTGAGTTCACGATTTCGAAACAGAGCGTCACGACGATTTCATCCGCTGCTGGAACAGGCAACAACGGAGGGACGCAAGCGGGATCTCCCACTGTGTTCCGTGTCACTGTGGGCATTCCTGCTCGTTGTATTGCGACAGTGACGTTCTGTTTTGATGTATCCGGAAATCCGTTCGCCGGATCTGCAACCTCAAGGTTGTAGACATTGAGGTGATCGTTGATGACTTCGACGATTTTATCGGCGATGTCGTTGTCAGCCAAGGGCATATCCAGTGGGAACGCTGCCGGGTATGCCTCCGCTCCTTCTCGCGTTCCTTCGTGTAGTGCAGTGGTGGCTCCTTCTATCATCAACGAGAGAAAGGAGAATTCGGCGATGGCTAAACTGGCGATAAAAATGATCGGGAACACGATGATAAACTCAAGAGTCACCGAACCAGACCGTTCAGGACAGCGTGTCGTTCGAGAATGTGTCCTTACACGCTGCAATCATCCACTCCAGATGCAATGGTTTGCCTGAAAAAAAGTTCCGGTCACTCAAAAATTCAGATCGAGACCTAACTGTTGATTGCGTTGATTGCGTTGGCTAAATCAATCAATTCATTCACTAATGCAATCCGAACACAGGCAAGCCCAACCAAAACTCCGATTCCAACAATTGTTAGCAAAAGGAGATATTCGACGAAAATGGATCCGCGCCGAGTTTCTTGCTTTTTTGTGATCGTCTTCTTTATCAACTTGATCATGAGTGAGTTCTCTCTTCACCGTTGTTGGCAAACTGTCCTACAGTCGACCCAAAATTAAGTTCATTCCCGAGTATCTTTAACTGCCATCTTCCGGAAAAATGGCCTCAGAAATGGAGATCGTCTGAGAACCTATTCGGCAATCTTTGTGCCGGTTGTGCTGAAGGTCGGAAAAATTTCCCAATCCAATCCATCGATCTCAAGGTTTTCGACTTGCAGATCGGAAATTTGAGTTTCCGAGATAAAATCTTTTTTGACATAGATACTCGCCTGCCCGTCCCGATAGAGGCGCTGCCAGTCGGGGCGTTGTTCCAAGTAAGAGACAGGACCAGATTCATTGGGAAGCAGAGCAATTTGAGTCGGATATTTGTCGAGAAACGGAGTGTTTTCCGGTTGATCAGACCCTGTTCGCTGAAAAGACAGGAATTCCTGTTCAAGCAGTTCGCTGTAGACCGTTCGATA
>JAJDEL010000293.1 GCA_029259835.1 Planctomicrobium sp.
TGCTCGGCGATGACGGCTTTCTCCGCAGTATCAAGTTCGGTCTTCTTTGTTTGAAGAACATTGGTTGCATCGACAACTTGCTTTTCAGATGCAGCAACTTGTGGTTTCAATCCAGTGACTTTTTGATTCGCCGCAGCCAACACCTTGTTTGCGGCATCAAGAGCCTGCTTGCTTGCAACGACAGCAGCATCCGCAGTTTTGAGCGTCGCTTGTGATTGCTGCAAATTCTTTTGAGCTTGAGTGAATGTTGCGGTTGCGGCGGTCTTCTTTTGAGTCGCGGCGGTGCTGGCCTTCTTGGCTTCTTCAGTCTTGGCTTTTGCCAATTCGCCCGCTTTCTTGAGTCGCTCTGCTTTCGCCGGATTTCGCTGATAACCGACTTGCCCCAATGTTTTCATCCAAACCGTATACACGCCGGGAGGAGAGTTTTCTTTCACGAATAACCGCAGGGTCTTTTCTGCTTCACCCTTTTCCAGAGCCGAGTTTGGAAAATCAATGTTTGCGGTTTTTGGGAGGCCTTGAGTCGTCAGTGTGACCTTGTTGTCAAAACCGTTTCGTTTCTCAAGTTTAACGGGAATCAAAAGCTGCCGCCCCTGATTCACAGTAAACCGATGGGTGTCACTCTTCACCTGGAAAGGTGCAGCTTCGGCAATGACCGAAATGACGAAAGAGTTCGTGACTCTGGAAATCGCCGGGACATTGGCTGCATTGCTCCAGACAACTGTGCCTGAGCGAACTTGATGCTGGACATTACGAATGCTCTTTTCGAGAGCCTGCTTCGAGGCCGTTAAAGTTCCATTTGCAGTGTTGAGTGTTGCCTGTGCGGCGTTGAGTTGTTTTTGAATTGTCTCGAATTGAGCAATTGCCTGATCAAGAGATGTTTTCAGAGTCTTCGCTTTGTTCTGAAGATCAATATTCCCGGCATCACTTTGGCTTGCCTTGATGGCTGCGTCAAAATCAGCGAGTGGTTTCTTTGTTTTCTCAGTTGCGTCATTCAATTTCTTGGTGAGGTCCGCAACAGGCTTGGCGGCAGCGTCGCTTGCTTTTTGTGCGACAGGAATGTTTCTTGCCAAAGCTGGATCTTCAATTTTTGCAGTTGCCTTGAGTGAAATTTCCTGAAGTCCAATCGGAGCATCACCAGCACTGGTGATGACCAACGTACTCGATGTAACGCCAGGACCTATTACAACAGTCGGACATTTTAAACTGGCAGGCAACTGGTCTGCGGAAACTTCAATTGGCCCGTTAAAACCATCTCGTCGGAATGCAAAAACGGTAATTGGAAATTGATCCCCTTGACGCAGGCCGACCGGCCATGTCTGACCTACAGTCGGCGCTGCAGGAACTGCCACGACGCGGAAATCGGGAGCTTCCTTGCGAATTGCGAGGGAGTATCGAAGCAGCAGATCGCCACGAGATTCCCAATATCGATCCCGGACAACGACTTCGTATGTTCCATCGGCGGGGATTTGTAAGCGGAAGACTGGATCATCGGTTTTCGTCTCAAAGACATTTACCAACAAGGTCGTGGCAACATCATCCTGAACTGTAAGGCGTTTGACGGTTTCTGTTCCATCCTCTTTCTTTGTGATTTGATTGATTATCAAATACGGGTCCGCGGTCGTTCCTAGTCGCTCGGCGGTCAGTTCGACAAAGTAGACATCGCTCGCCTTTGCTTCAAACCGGAACGTGTCGGTGTCGCCAACTTCTCCGAATTGTCCACCGACTTCGACAGGCGCCGTCAGGACTTGAGCCTGACCAGCCTCATTGTTCGGCTCTTTTTCTACTACAACATTGAGTGGAGTAATCCCAATCCGTACAGGATTCGAAACTTGCCCAGCTGCATTTAAGCGATAAGAAAACGCATCCGTTGCTGCCGAGATCGGCTTGATGCGATTTTCGACAGAAAGGAAGTCGGCCTGGGCGGGAGTGTCAATGTCAACCACAAGCGATTCGAGTTCAACCTTGTTCAATTGCTTTCCGGTTTTCTGACCGCCCGGTAAGTTGTAGCCGAAGAGTGTAAACTTCGATTTCGTACCTGCTTTTCCAGCGGGTGGCCAGGCGAACTCCAAATGAGGATTTGTGTGAGCATGAAGCCGGTAGAGATACTCTGTTCCGTTACGGAATGTGATGTCGTGCAGGAGGACGAAATACTCGCCATCTGCTGGCACATCGAAGACGAGGACAGGATCGTTCCCGATGGAATTTCGAGACCATTTGAGACGTCTTCGACCGGATGAATCGTAAATTGAAATCACCGGATTCATTCGAGAGTCGAGCCGCTCTGCCCAAGTGTCGAGAATGATTCGTTGTCCCTGTTTTCCAGTGAGACGAAACCAGTCGACATCGTTGCCAGATTCGAGGCGGCCATTCACAACTTGACCGAGAGCGAGAGGGGCAGCTTTTTCAGATGAGTTGTTATCGCTCGGGTCAGCAGTGACGGAGAATTTGTCAATCGCAAATCGGCGAGGATTACTAAATCCAAACAAACCTCCGCAGCGAGCTTCATAAACCCCAGTCGGGACATCACCGGGAATTTTGACGATGAAGACATTCGCAACGGGAACTTGTTCTCCCTTACTCTCTACAGTTTTTTGGCGAGCAACAATCTTTGGGTTTGAGAAAACGAGTTGTGAGACCTCTTCCAAATCGGCCCCAGAGGCGACAGTGACCTCAAACTCTTGACCAATCTGTCCGCCGTTCGGAAAGAGGGAATAGAGCCGGGTTTGCGGAAGTTGTGCCGCAACCGGTGAACCGAGGAGCAGACCACAAATTGCAATCAGGGCGAGTTGCCGCCCGCGTATCTTGAAAACCATGTCGATACCGTGGAGGGAGGATCGTGGAGGTCGTAAAAGTCAGTGTTGTCGACGCATCGCTGACTTAGGAAGGGCTTCCGGAGAAGCTCTCTATCATAAACGCCGGGGTGTCCCAGCGTTTGAAGTCAAATTCTTAGTGGTTAAACAAAAACTCTTTCGTGTTAATCAATGCCCACAGGATATCTTCGTAGGCGATTTTCACGTCTGCTTTGTTCTTTTCAATGTGCCCCAGGGCAATTTTCATTTCTTCCGCATCTGGTTGACGAGCATACACCCAGCGGTACAACTCCTGGATTTTTTCGTCGTGCGGTCGATCTTTTTGATTCGCCAACGTGACTGCACGTCCTGCCCCGGAACTGATCTTGGTTTGCACTTCACTGCTGTTCAGTAAATGCAAACTCTGGGCCAAATTCGCTTCCTGTGATCGCTCACATTCGCATGCTGTGTCACCTTGAGGCTGCCCGAAGACCTTCAGGAAATACGGACCGACCGAAGCATCTGGAAGCTGGACCGAACGAGTTCCAGGCGGCATTCCACTGTAATTTTGAGTTGAATTCGTGACCTGATGGAATCCATCGTACAGAGATTCAGCAGTGAGTCGTTTTGGGTAGTACCGAGAAAAATTCTGTTTGTCCTTGAGGTTGTACTCATTCGGGAAAGCACTGAGTTGGTATGCCGATGAGTTACAAATTGTGCGAACAAGTTCTTTGAGATCGAAACCTGACTCAATAAAGTTCTTCGCGAGACCATCCAGAAGTTCTGGATTGGAAGGTGGGTTTGTTTCTCGCATGTCATCTTCAGGTTCAACAATTCCTCGGCTGAAGAAATGCTTCCAATAGCGGTTAACCAAAGACTTGGCGAAAAACTTGTTATCTTTTTCTGCCATCCAGTTTGCAAGATGGAAACGTGGGTCACGGTCAACCGGAATCTCGAAAGTATCGCTACCGAGCGCGGCTGGTTTGAGATTGACTCCACTGCGAGGGTTCTTTGACTGTGCGGTCCCTTCGTTATGGAACACGCGTCGATCACGAAGTCGTGCGCTGGATTCCGCTCCCAAATTTTTCTTGCCGACGCGGCTAAAGAATGCAGCCAGACCGTAGTAGTCGTCTTGGCTCCACTTCTCGAATGGGTGGTGATGGCACCGAGCACACTGAATGCGAAGCCCCAGGAAAAGTTGTGCGACATCTTCAACTTGCTGATTCGCGTCGGCAACTTCTCGATACCAAATCACAGGCGGATTCATGTTCGGATCACCAGAAGCCGTGACAATTTCCTTGACGAATTTGTCGTAGGGTTTGTTTTCGTACAGGCTGTCCCAAATCCATTGGTGGAACATATATGTTCCTGGTTGGTCTTCTGTCTGTCGTTTTTTGTTCCGCAGAACCATGTTCCACTTATTCGTGAAAAAATCAGCGTATTCTGGGCTGTCGAGAAGTTTATCGATCAGGCGAGCACGCTTTTCCGGACTCTTGTCGGAAAGGAATTCTTGAACTTCAGTTTCCGATGGCAGTGTGCCGGTAATGTCTAAATGGACGCGACGTAAGAAAGTGGAATCGTCACTCAGGGGCGAGGGAGGAATGCCGAGGACTTTCAGTTTATTAAAGACCGCTTCATCGACGAAGTTTTTCACTGGTGGCAAGTTCGCGACTTCGGCTCCGAGTGGAATTGTTGCACGGAACGTCGCAACCTGTCCTTGATAGCGAGCCATGATCGCGACTTCCCCAGACAGATCGAGAGTCGAGACCAAGCCGGTTTCAGCAACTTCAGCAAGTTCAGTGTCGTTGGGTTCAAAGAGTGCCATGCGAGTGACATCTTCTACCGACCCATCACTATATGTCGCATAGACCGTAATTTGTTGTTCTGTATTTTGCCCCATCACTCGACCCTCTGGGTAGCACTGAATACCAGTTACGACCGGGTCTGTTTCTTCGCCATAAGGCATTCCTTTTTCAATCCAGCGTCGAACAACGCGGTACTCGTAAGAGTCCTTGTCCATACGCTTGCCACCACCATGAGGAGAGAGGCCGATTGGTTTTGTCAGTAACAAACTTCGGTCAGGAGCTGGCGGAAAGATGCGCCGTCCACGAGTTTCTTTCACAAGAAACTCGTAGTCATCTTGAGGATAGAACCCCAGTAACGAAAGCTTGAACCCGTT